>JBKGYM010000030.1:0-10524 GCA_046546115.1 Candidatus Woesearchaeota archaeon | reverse complement strand
CGTCACATTGATCTTTGTTATGAGCGAATAATCCACCACGACCACCAGATCAGGATTCTTGACACCATAATGTATCCGGATTGGTTTGTCAGAGATCCTGGTGAAAGCTTTGACAGGAGCTCCCATCCGTTCCGCGCCATACTCCGGAAAAGACTGTATGTACTTTCCTCTGTGCAATGCCGCTTCAGCCAATAGTGCAGAAGCAGTCTTTGCTCCCTGGCCGCCTCTTCCGTGAAACCTTATAGAATATACATCAGCCATCTGGATTGGTCATCTCTTCAATTTTCTTATTTGATAAGTGACTGCATGATGCAATGACAGACACTTGTATAACAATTCCAACCTCTAATATATTTAAAGGTTTTCCTATTGTATATATCATATGATATATTTTATCATGGTCATGAGAAGAACAATCAGACACCAAGTTTAAATATCAGGATAGGATGAAGTACATATGCAGAAATCGAAGTCCAAGAACAGAAGAGAATCATCGAAAGATAAGATAAGTGGCAAGGAAGATGTATCTATTGTAAAGTGCAAGGATTATGTGTTGGATGATGTGAAGTTTAACATAAGACAAGCACTTGAACAGTTAGGTGGGATCAGAAAGATTTTCTCAAAAGAAGATTCAGTGCTCATCAAGCCTAATCTGCTTGCAGCAAAAAAACCAGAAGATGGTGTCACAACCCACCCCGCCATGGTTGAAGCTGTCGTAGAGATTCTACAAGAGTATGGGATCAAAGATATTGCAGTAGGAGATTCTCCTGCATTAGATAGTGCAAGGAAAGCGCTAGAGAGCTCAGGAATAAAAGCTGTGTGCGAAAGACATGGTGTAACGATGCTTGAGTTCAAGAAGAGCAGAAAAGTACACAGTAAAAAGAATACTGTTGTCAAGGAGTTCTCTGTCGCAAAAGAGGTCATTGAATATGACAAGATTATCAATTTGCCTAAGATGAAGACACATTCTTTCACAATGTTCACTGGCGCTACAAAGAACATCTTTGGATTCATTGTCGGCAAAGCAAAGGTCATGTTCCATATGCGGCACAGGGATCCATTGGATTTTTCTGAGATGCTTCTTGACCTGAACAATGTGATAAAACCATCCTTGACAATAATGGATGGTATCTCTGGCATGGAAGGTAATGGGCCCAGCGGAGGAGAGGTCAGAAACTTCGGCGTACTGATAGCCGGAACGAATGCACTGGCTGTAGACAGTTGCGCCACAGAACTTATGGGGATGAATAAAGTACCTATAGTGATTGCAGCAAGGAAGAGAAGATTACCCGGAGCACAGATGAAAGAGATAAGAGTGTATGGTGAAAATATTGATGACATCCGATTCCATGATGTAAAGCTACCCAATATAGGTATGATCTCAACAGCGAGAGGTATATTTTCGAAAATGAGAAAAGTCACAGCAAGACGCCCAGTAATCATTGAAGAGAGATGCATTTCGTGCAGAAGGTGCCACGAGATATGCCCTGCTGATGCCATAACTATGGTCGATAATAAAATAGATGAAAAGGATAAAACTAAAGTGCCCTCAATAGACTATAAGAGATGCATAAGATGTTATTGCTGTCATGAGGTATGTCCTGTTAAAGCAATCGAATTGAAAAGAGTATCCTTACATTAACCTGATCCTGGAAAGTAGTTCACTTGCAATGATGTTCTTGCCAGCAACCAGAAGAGCATTCATAGAAAGTGAAGGCAGGCCTATCACCAACGCAGTAATATTTTGACATTGTCTTGAATGAACAGGAATCTTTGAGTGTTATCCTTTTTATACTCCTCCCATTTTTGTATACCACAATCGTCTTCCCATCAGTGGTGAATACATCCGTATTGACCGTAGAGGTACAGTTTATGAAATCTATATGCCTAGCAGGTGGAGAGAAATATCCAGATTTATTCTCTGCGAATCTTGGGTATGTACGGGCAAGCGATTCTCGAGCGTTTGAAATACTTATACCTTCATCCAAGGAGAGTATTCTGGCTTCTGCTTCGAACTCTTTCTTAGACATGGGTGGATCATCACGATCCATGACTGAAGTACATCCTGAAATGACAATGACAATCAAAGATAATGCTAAAAGAGGCACACATCTCTCATAATAACAAAAATGGTTTTTATCACACACATCTAACTGAGACCAGAAAATGTTAATAAATCTATCCACTTACACATTGATATGAACATATCATACAGGAGAAGCGGCATTACCATATCAAAAGAGACAAGGAAAGGATATGAAATTGGTCTAGACCCGAGCAGACCGAAAGACGATAACATCAACATCACCACTCATGGTCACACAGATCACACACCAAGAAAAGATGTCAAAGGTGAATTGATATGTTCACCTACAACAAGAAGGATGATAGAATTCTACAGGCCCAATTCAAAGGTAAAGGATGTTGAGAAATATACTGATGAGAATGTGGATGTCAAGCTATATGACGCTGGACATTGCCTAGGGAGCAAGATGGCCCTCATAAGAGACAAAGATAACGGATTGAGGACACTGTACACAGGAGATTATAACACAATAAAAAAATACTGTGGTAAAGCAAAGCCTAAGAGATGTAATAACTTGATCATCGATAGCACCTATGGAGATAAGAGATACGATTTTCCAGATTATAGGAAAAGCATAAAAGAGATGACAGATAAGATCAAAGAGAATGTCTCGCTAGGCCACAAGACAAGGATACTCTCCTATGGGTTCGGGAAATCTCAAGAATTATGCCACATCCTGGACAAGAACAACATAAGATTTTCTGTCGATGAGAAGATCGACAGGATAAACAGACAGATTGATGTGAAATACAAAAATGCAGAAGAAAACGCAGCAGTGAAGATAGCCAGGAACAAGATTCCTGGTACCAAAGAACGCATCATAAGAGCCACTGGTCATGCAGCGACCAGTTCATACAGGTTCCTCACTGATGCAGACAGTTATTATGTGATATCTGATCATGCAGATTTCAAGCAAGGACTAAGATTCATAAGGGGTTGTCGTCCAGATAACGTCTACACAGTATTCGGGGTCAACACCAGATTCGCAAAAGAGATAAAAAAAGAGACAGGCATAAGATCAGTACCCCTTAGAAAAGGGCAAAGACTGATAGAAAATTTCTAATAAAAAAATAAAAAAATAAAAAAGATGGGAATCATTGGGTTTCAACATCCATGCCGCCTTCTTCCTGCATATCCTCAAGATCATCTTCTGATATCTCTATCTCTTGACCTTGACCTTGACCTGGCTGCTGCTGTCCGCCACTTTCAGGAAGCTCAATCTCCTCAACATCTATCTTCTCGATGTCAGACTCTTCCCTGAGGCCCATTATGTATTCTTCTACAGCTTCAGAGTTTTTTTGATTCAGAAGATTTTCCTCAACCTGATCATAGACATCATCAAGTTCTGGTTCATCACCTTCTTTTCTCATGTCAGTTAGCTTTATCACATGAAACCCAAAATCTGTCTTGATTGGCTCAGAGATCTCTCCTGTCTCATTCAAGGAGAATACTGCTTCAGAGAACTCAGGTACCATCTCATCCTCTGTAAAGAATCCCAGATCGCCCTCGTTCTGTTCAGCAGAGGGATCTTCGGAGTATTCTGATACCAATTGGGCAAAATCCTCGCCATCTTGAACTTTCTCAACGACCTCTTCAGCGATCGCTCTGGCTTCTTCTTCTTCTCTCTGCTCAGTAGATATCAGAACATGGCTTGCCCTCACTTCATCATCTGAAGGTGTGAATTCCTCCTTATTCTGCTCAAAGAATTCTGCAACATCATCACGGGTGATATCTATTCCATCAAGCACTTTCTGCTGGATGAGTTCATCAATCACTATGCTCACTCTGTAAAGATCCCTCAGATCGTCCTTAGTCATACCTTGGGCAGCTAACACCTCTTCAAATTCCTCTGAAGACCACCCTGCCTGATCCATGGCATAATCCAATTCTTCATCAATATCTTCTTCAGTGACAGTAATATCTTGCTTCTCGGCCTCCTGGACAAGAACCTCTTGGCTTATGAGCTGATCCAGAAGAACTTCCTCTGTCATACCTGCGCGCATCTGCTCAGGAATGTTCTCGAAATGTTCTTCTACTTCTGACACATAGATCTCTTGTCCATCCACTGTTGCCGCCACAGGACCTCTGTCCTCCATACCAAAATTGAAATCAAACTCTTCATACACAAAGAAGCCCACTGCTGCAAGCAAAAGCACAAGCAACACAGCTCTCGAGAACCATGGTTTTGGAGCTCTCTTCTTAGAAGTATGCTTTCTATGTGTTGTATGAGGACTGCTCTTATGAGCATCCGCCTTGTCAGTTTGTTCCTTCTGCTCCTCGTCATCCTTTTTCGGATGGCTTTCTTTTTTAGTGTGAGTACCTTTAGTACCCTGTTTTCCGATCGGTACTTTTTTCACTTGTCTTGCCAAAGATATCCCTCCAATCAATGTAATTCTAAATAGATTGCTCAAAATATTATCTAGAAGTGACATTCCAGCACCATAAATAAAAGTTTCGGTATTTTCTTTCAGAACATTTAAAAAAAGAGAAAAAAAAAGACAACAGATTTAAAAACTAAAATGATTGGTTCTATATAGATGCAAAAGATCATAGTCGGCAGGAAGAAGAGTGACCTGAAGAAATTAGGAGATAGAGGCACCATCCTTCTCGGGAAACAGTATATAAGGATGGGGCAGACCGTCACGCTTTCTGGTGAGATATATCTTGACGTTGCAGGAGCACATGTTGTTTTCATCTGCGGAAAAAGAGGAGGGGGTAAATCTTATACCATGGGAGCTATAGCGGAAGGTATGCATCTTCTAGAAGATGATGTTAAAGAAAATCTCTCTTTTATCTTACTGGATACAATGGGAGTATATTGGACCATGAAATATCCAAATCATGCAGACGAAGAGCTTCTCAGGCAATGGGGTCTTGAAGGCAGAGGGATTGATGTCAAGATATACACACCATTCGGCTGGTATAGAAAGTTCAAAGAGAAGGGACTACCTACAGATTACCCATTCAGCATCAAACCATCCGAGCTGAGTTCTGATGACTGGTGCATGACTTTCGGTATAAAGAAGAATTCTCCTGTGGGAATATTGATAGATGAGGTTGTCCAGGATTTCCGTGATGAAGAAGCCAACTTCTCTGTCGATGAGTTCATAGAAGCGATAGATGAGATCGAGGATGCGAATGATGAGACAAAAGCTGCTGCCAAGAACATGCTGAGAAGCACAAAACAATGGGGTGTGTTCGACAAGGATGGGACTCCTCTCAAAGAGATAGCAAAAGCAGGCCAGATATCTGTGCTTGACTTGAGCTGTTATGCGTTCATGCCTAACGGGTGGGCAGTAAAAGCGCTTGTAGTGGGCATAGTATCCCAGAAGCTCTTCATCGAAAGGATGAAAGAGAGGAAGAATGAAGAATTCAAGAATGTAGACAGTGCAGAACACTACTTCACCTCAGATAATGATACAAAACAGAGATTCCCTCTTGTATGGCTGGTGATTGACGAAGCACACGAATTCCTGCCGAAAGACAAGGAAGATGGTAATCCAGCGACCATGCCACTCATGACTATAATGAGAGAAGGAAGGCAGCCAGGTATATCTCTTATCTTAGCCACACAACAACCCGGGAAGATACATACAGATGTTATGACACAATCAGACACAGTTCTCAGTCACAGGATAACAGCAAGGCTCGACGTGGATGCTTTAGGGATGCTCACGCAAAGCTACATGAAAGAAGGGCTCACTGGTGCTGTTGACCATCTTCCCAGGGAACATGGAGCTGCAGTGCTTTTTGATGATGCCAACGAGAGGATATATCCGATGAGAGTAAGACCAAGGTTCACATGGCACGGCGGCGACTCACCGACCGCTGTCAAAGCGAAGAAAGAGTTCAAATTCCTGAAAAATTGACACAAAATTAAAAAAGAAAAATAAGGCAAACGCCTTACTCAAAGATCATTCACTGTCAATACACAAATCTTTGTCTTGGATGCGTTCACCTTGGAATCCATACCTACAACAAATTTTATGTTGGATGCCTCTGATGTCTTCACAATATCTTGAGTGACTGTACCATCAAAAACAACAGCATGTACTCCAGTCTTCATGCTCTTGATGCTTTTCTCAAGCTCAGACAGAGGCACTTTACCAAGTATGTTCAATTTCTCATCAAGTATATATGCACCTCTTGTACCAACAAGATCCTCTGAGAAGTTCCTGAAGATATCCTTTTCGTGCTGTGTAGCACGTGGCACACTCAAGGAAGAATCCCCACCACTTGAAGATTGTGAACTCTTCTGAGGGCTGGTTTGCTGTTTACTGTTTTGAGAGGACTTCTGCGCTCCTTTGCTATTGTCCTTTTTCTTATCGTTGCCCATCGAAGCTACCAATGACCCCTTCTTCTGGAAATCCATGAGTGCTTGCTCTGCAGTGATCTTACCTCTCAAAGCCTTATGTATCTCTTTCTTTGTCAATTCTTCGACTTCCATGCCATCAGGCGCCATGACCACAAAATCGATCTCTGTGACGTTGCTCAGTTCCTGGAAATTCAATATGCCGCCACGATCACCATCAAGGAACACAGTGACTGTTTTCCTCTTGCATAGCTCAATGATAGTGTTCGAGGCATTAGTGCCGTCTGTGGCGATGACATTCTTGAAACCATTCTTGAGGAGGTTCAGCACATCAGCCCTTCCTTCTACAACTATGATCTCATCAGATTCTTCGATTCCCGGTCCGGCAGGAAGCTTGTCCTTACCGTACGCCTGTATCTCCATGACCCTGACAGAGTGTGCCACCTCATCACTGAGCTCTTGTGAATCTGGCATAGAGCTCTCCATGAGTTTCTTGAGAAGCTCTTTTGCCCTCGTGACCACAAAGTTTCTCTTGAGCACGCGTACATCCTCTATAGAATCTATATTTATCTTTGCATTGCATGGACCTATCCTCTGTATGATCTCCAAAGCTGCAGCAACTATAGAAGTCTCTGACTTGTCTAAGCTCGACGGTATGATTATCTTGCCTTTTGTCTTGCCTGATGATGTATCCAGATTGACCTCAATACGACCAATCCTTCCGGATCTCTGAAGTTCTCTCAACTCAAGATCCTCTCCCAGCAGACCTTCAGTCTGACCGAAGATAGCTCCAATCACATCAGGTCTGTCAACGACTCCATCAACTTGTATTGTTGAGTGAATGATATATTTATTAGCTACAGGACTTATCTTTCCCATTCTTATCTCCTCCTTGATATTTCAAGAATGGATTGCAGAAAAAGGCAAAATTACTCTAAATCAACATGTTTAACATCAGCCATATGCAAATTTCCCGTACATATCCCAATTGTCAGTGAAGTGATCCGATGAAACTTATGAATTTCTGCAACCATTCTGTCCACCTATCACTCAGAAAACACAGATTATACGCAAATTACAAATGATTCTTGTGAAGTGTGATAATGATAGTCGTCTTCTGAATGATGGTCTGTTGCCCGCGACACTAACCCCCAAGCTCATTGCTAGCATTTAGCGACAGCTCCATCAGGTACTCTCGTGTCGGGCTGTAGCGTGCAAGAGTGTCTCAAAATCACAGTAGAGGCGATCCCTCACTCTTATGAGGACCCATTTGCACACTTTTAAATAAGGAATGATAACAGATTTTTAAAGGTTTCGTTAGAGAAGATAAAAAGGCACGAGATGAAATGACAAAAAATCGACATAAGAAAGATTTCAATGAAGTGAATCTCTCAGATCACTTCTCTTTGCCTAATGATCTCTCGACATGCTGCTCAGTAACAGAAACAGCACCATGCTTGTAAGCATACCTACATACATCTTCACAATTCTTTAGAAGTGTCCGAGGATTCTTGCCAGAAAGCCTGAAAACTTTCTTTATCACATCATCTGACAGAAAATCAAGATCACCAACCCTTGATCTCACAAGCATTATCGCTTCAGATTCGTCAAGTTCAGTGAGTGATATGATGTTATCCTTCACCAGATTGAAGAAATAATCTGAGATCTTCAGCTTATCAAAGTTATCCGCCACCATGACAATAGATTTGAAATTACCTTGTTCATAGTACTCTCTCAAATTTTCAAAATCCTCCTCTGTCATAGAGTCTACTTCATCCAATAGGAGTATCATATCACTGGGCAGACCTTTGAAGACCTTTCCGAAGAAGCCATATTTTCCTCTCAGGAGAGAATAGAAATCAATAGGCTTTCCTCTTCTGTTAGCAGCATAATAGACTACCTGACGCTTCCCACCAAATTCATTTATTATATTCTTAAGGATTGTGGATTTGCCTGTCCCATAAGGACCTTCTACAAAAATGACTTCTCCATAATCTATCTTGTTAAAAAGACTGTCCAGATCGTAAGCTATGATCTCGTCGTTCAAGAGGCCTGGCTTTATTGTGAACGGGTTGTTCCTAAATCCAAAATGCCTATACCATAAGTCCGTTGCCACTGAAATCACCTATTTCTCTTCCTCATCATCTTCAAAGAATTCATCAAATATATCATCATCTTCTGAATGATCCTCATTTTTATCATCATCCTCATCTAAGAAGAAGTCATCATCAAAAACTTCACCAACATCTTTCTGATCATCCTTATCAGAGACAGCCTCCTCCTCAATCATGACATGCTTATCAAGATCATTCTGTTTTGCCTTAACCTGCTTTTCGTCATCCTGCGCTTCCTCAGAGATAAGCTCTTCAGAAGCATCCTCTGAATCCACCTTGACATCTTCTTCTTTCTTATTTCCTGACGCAGCATTCTGAGTCTTCTTGGACTCTTCTATATTGTCCTCCTCAACCTCATCAAAGAAAGCGTCGATGTCATCAAGATCCTCATCCTCAGAGACTGGAGCTTCATTGTCAGCACTGGCTCCTTGTTTTGCTTTTTCCTCACCTTCACTCTTTTCAGGAGAAACAGGTTCAGACGACTCCTCAGAATCGCCGAAAGTCTCAAGCTCACTGACAATCTCATCTGCATCAGTATTATCCTCTTTCGACTCCTCAGGTTTTGATTTTTTACTGTCCTTGTCATCAACAGTATTTGCGGCACCTTTTGCCTCTCTTGCTACGCTTGTCTCAGAAGACCTTGTTGTCTTGCCTGAGAAATCCGTATCGAGCACTTCATCAATATGCTTCAATGTTATCACTTCCTCATCAAGGCTTGTCACGAACTCAGCAACCTCATCAAGGGCTTTCAAAATCTCTTTAGGATTATTGTCATACCTTCTTGCAACTTCTAGGATCACCTCATCAGAGATGAGCTTACTATCACCGATCCTACCACGTACCATCTGTATGATCTCATTATCAGTCATGTCAGGAACAGTTATGACACGACCTTCAATCCTCAACTTCAGGCTTTCAGAAAATCCGGCTTTCTCAAAACTTGTCCCTGTAAATACGACTGTCTGCAGATAATTCTCATCAAAATAATGTTTCAATCTCTCTGTATTCCTGTGTGATAAGCTGTCAACATTATCCATGAGAAGTATCATCTTCTTTGGTTTTTTCTTAAGGAACATGCCCTTGACAAGACCATTACGCTTCACAAGAAGCTCTTCAATATCCAGTTTCTTCTCAAATTTCTCAGCATTGACATATATGACTCGGCCACGGCCCCGGAAACGCTTGATTATAGCTCTCAAAATAGATGTCCTGCCCGAACCTCTTGGACCTTCCATAAACACCAGAGAGCCAGATCTGATACGATAATCTAGTTCATCAATGATCTCTTCACGATTGACCAAGTTCTTTAAGAAATCAGAAGGATTTACACTGAAAGGATTCTCCTCAAAATCAAGTTCTTCATACCACGCATCCATAGACTTCACCTTTACTCCCACAAATCAAAGGAATCACTTTTAAGAGATAACCCCTCATATTCCCTGTTCAGTGAAAATGAACATTTCAATGATTTAAGTTAAACAAAGTGCTTTAAAAACATTTGTATCCTTTAGTAACACTTTAAGATTTTGAGCAACTCATTCGTCACCGGGCGGGAAACAAATGCTCTTGAAATCGCAGAAATTGCAGAGCGGGCTTGGTTTTTTAGGGTAATCTCTCATATCCCTGGATTGAGTACACATATGTATGTTCTCAATCTGCAGTTTGGCATCATTCACCATCTCCAGTGTAGCTGGCACCATACGTTCCCCATGCTTCAGAAGAAAAAGGCCAACCTCATCAGGAAGCTTATCGTGCTTCTCCTCATATAAAAGAGCATATATGCCCAACTGCAGCATATACTCATCAGTCAGTTTGTCTTTCTTTGAAGTCTTATAATCAATGACCCTGACTTTTCCACCATAAGACTCAATCGCATCAATATAACCCATGACAGAGTATCTCTCAGAGACATACTTCTGCTCCCTTATCGGCTTCAGCTTATTGAACGTGATCGCAGAATCTTCCTCTGATGAAGTCAGCCTAGTCAAGAGATGTGTCACCCAACGGATTAC
>JBKGYM010000029.1:0-10540 GCA_046546115.1 Candidatus Woesearchaeota archaeon | reverse complement strand
CCAAAAAACACAATATACGGCACTTTAACTATTTACGAGACACAACATGTTGTATGCGTCATATGATTTCAGGCGACGTCTTTTTAGGCATGGGTAATTCTTGAATCTAACTTCAGAATCTCCAATTTTTGATGCTTCTTATCACTCAAAGGTTTCTGAGAATTCCATGTCTATCACATGATTGTCTACACTCAGTACTTTTACTTCAATACCTGTAGCATTCGGCGGTAACTCTTCTGCATCGAAGCTGAACCTGTAGTGATAGCAGTCACCTGGTGTGGTCCCTTCTGGTGGATCCTGTCCCTCACTGCAGAACTCTTTACTGACTTTTTCGGTCTCTTCCAAAGTAAGATCACTTCCTTCATATCGCTCATATTGAGGCGCTTCTTGGATCTCTTTGACAATCATGTCTGTGACTCTCAGTGGTTGTTCATCCCCATACTCTTCTATGACCCTGGTCTCGCGTTCGCTCGTACCTGTGCTCTGGCCAGTGCTGAAGAAGAACATCATGCCCCCTACCATGGCAATCGCTGATAACATGAGAATTATGCCGAGCACCACAAGGACCATTATCAATCCTTTTGTATTATGCTCTTTCTTTCTTGATATCTTCCCTTCTCTGTTCTTACTGGTCTTCGCGATCAGAAGATAGACAATAGCACCAATAAGATTGAACAGGAATATTACTAATATCCATAGGATCTTTTCAGTATCCTCTCTCTTTGAAGCCAGGCAATCAATCAATGCCCAGAGCCATATTCCCAGTGATGCAAGACTGAGCAGTATCACTGGAATGAAGATGAATGTCAATCCAAACATGTTATTCATTGTGTATATCACATCTTTTCACTTATGTGTTGGCTTATAAACATTTTCATTACCTTCGGCTAAAACCATATTAGATGGAAGTGCTTGTTGGGCAAACCATATATAAACCACATATATCACATATTGTCTGCAGCTTCTTCCAGTGCTTCATCAAATCCTAACGCATCATCCTTCTTTATATCTATGTCAAACTTGTGCGTCTCTGGGAAACTCTTGCACACGGCCGGCCTGGATTCATAGATTGTGCAACCAATCTTATCATTGTAGAAGGGGCATATATCATGGTCCAGTGACCAGTCTATCACTATGTGTTTTCCTTCAAGGAACTTTATCTTTTTTGGTATGATCCTTAGCTCAATCTCACGTAACCTGGCTGCCCTCTGAAGGATATCCTTCTCTTCTGCAGTCAATGATATCGTATATCTGCTCATAGGATATATGTAGAGGATTCCTATCTTATCGTATATCCTTCTCCTGAGTTCAAGCTCATCCTTCTCATCAAGGATACGTCCTTCTCTTATCTTGCAGCATCCACCACATCTGAGGCATTTGCCGCTTTTCATGCATCTGAATCTGCTCTTCATCCATTGTAGAATCTTTATCTTCTTTTAAATGCATGAGTTTTATTGGCTGTTCTCTATCGCAGAGACTGCTGCTCCGACTATGCCAGGTTCATCAAGTCTACTGAATGCGATCTTTGCGGAAGCAGCAGGCCTCATGCTCCTTTCTTTGAATTCCTTTCTCATCTCTTTCTGAAAGAATCTTCTTGATCTGATCACTGATCCACCGAGCACAAAGATTTCAGGATTGAATATGTTGGTCAGTGAAGCCAGCCCTATGCCTATATATCTTCCTGCCATGGCAAAACTTTTTTTGGCATCTTCATCTCCTTCATGTGCTCTTCTGCTCGCTTCTTCCGCTGTACATCTACATCTTCTCCCTATCGATGTGCCGGAAGCCATGTTCTCAAATGAGCCTCTTATCCCTGAACCATGGTCTTCTGAGAATGCGTCTATCACCATGTGTCCAACTTCTCCTGCTGCTCCGTCTTTCCCTCTGAGGAGCTTGCCGTCTATCATCACACTACCGCCAATCCCTGTGCCCAGAGTGATGAATATAGCGTTCTTCTTACCTTTGCCTGCGCCGAACCTGCTTTCTGCCAATGCAAAACAATCAGCATCATTCTCTATGTGGAGTGGCAGCTCAAAACTCTTATTCAATCTTTTGAGATCAAATCCATAAAGCGCTGGGATGTTCGGAGGGTATATCTTATCGCTCTTCTTGTCTATGGGCCCAGCAGTACCGATGCCCACAGCCATTGTGTCCTCTCTGGCGAGTTCGGAGAAATCATGTAGCAGATCTATTATATCATTACGTTTTCTAGGTGTAGGTATATCTCTCCTGGAGAGCATCTTCCCTTTACTGTTGACAAGTGCTCCCTTGATATGGGTGCCACCTATATCGATGGCAATATACGTCTTCATGATGTATCCATAACCTTCTATATATAAAAACGTTATCACGATCCTTGTTCAAGGCAGATATCACTTAAAGTATTTGGCGAGCCTAGGGCCTTCCTGTGAACTATAGTTATTGCCTCTTCTTGTGCCGTACCCTATCGATGGAAGTTTCTTGTTCTTATAGAATTCCATGAGGCATATCGGTTGCCCATCCTCGACAGTCATAGTCTCATGAGGCCTGACTTCAAGCACTCCTTTCAATCCTTTTATCTCACCATTCTCACCATATCCGAAACCTGGATCAAAGAATCCTGCATAGTGCACTCTGAGTTCTCCGACAAGATTGAAGAAAGGGACCATCTCAGAAGATAATTGGAGGGGAATCGATACTCTTTCTCTTGTGCAGAATATATAGAATTTATCTTTTTCCAATGTGATTCGTCCTCTCTCGTTCTTGATTGGCTCAAAGAAGTCATTGGAATCATGGTCTTTTTTTCTAAGGTCTATCGCTTCGTTGGTTGTACGGCTTTTGTATCCTACTATGTCGAAGCTGCTGAGATCCAGGCTCATGAGGAGTCTTGTCTTGTTCTCATCATAGAATGTGTTCTCCAATGGCTGGCCCGTATCATCATAGAGAAGGTTCTGGTCACTTATGTCCATGGGACAGTGATTCTCATCAAAGAGCATCATCTGACTGAGAGTATCGCCTCTTCTGACCCTAATGTTGAAGGACTGTGGTGTGCATTCCAGGTATAGCCTGCCTTTAGTGCTCTCTTGTATGGTGTCGTATAATCCCGTCCTATCGAAGATACCGCGGACGAGCAGATCAGTCCTTCCTATTGAGCTTTTTGGGCTGAGTCTCGCTGAAAGAGAATCCGGAAGGTCTATGTCTGCTATAGGTACAAGGTATGTATTGCCTTTATAGAGGATAACGCCATTCTCATCCAGATCTATCTTCTCTATAGAATTATCTTCAATGATATCTTCAACATCATCATGCAGGGGCAGGAATTTGTTCTTGAGCACGTACAGCTTGTCTCCCAATGGAAGGTCCAGGCTAGCGGGTTGCACAAGTTCCTTAAGATTCCTGCCTGAGCTGTGGTCTCGTATGTATCCGATGCGTATAAGCTCTATGATCTGGGAATCCACAAGCGATGTCAACATATCTTTGGGATACCTTCAGGATATAAAAACATTATTCTGGCTTAAGCTTTTCTGTTGATGCCACTGTCCTCAATGATCATCTCTTCAGTTCTTTCTTCAGATTCTCGATGATTTCTACGGGGCTAGGATCGACCCCTTTAAGGACTGCCATATAATAGCTTGTCCAGTCGCCCATGTGGATTGCAGTGAACATCTGTTTCAGCAAAGAATTTCCTGCAAAATTCATCTGTGTGACAGTCACGCCTTTAGACTTCACAAGCTTCTTGCAGATATCAAACCTTTTCTTTATCCTCTGATGATCAGAATCTGAACCGAAGATGACCATATGGTATTTTCCGTACAGTTCAGTATACCCGACAATCTCGTTATGGTTCATCTCTGGCACAGTATCCCAGAAAGCATGTATCTTAGCATTCTCATTGATCTGTGTCTTGAATCTCATGGCGACCGGGTAGAAATCATCTGATGCATAGATCAATGGTATCTTGTCAAGCAGATTCTTCGCTAGCTCTTCTGCCTTCTCTTTGAACATTGAGGTCTTCAGATACTCAGATAACGCTTCAACATCTTTCTTCACACCTCTCAACATGCCATAGGACACCAGCATCCTGAGCATCGAGAAGAAGAGGTAAGCGACCATTGCACGTGGCTGCTTGTTCTTTGGCACTTCTACAAGAGGTTTCTTATGCAATGCTGCGAGTTCCTTTATCTTACCTCCTGAAGTCACCGCGACAATCTGGCATCCTTTTCTCAATGCCTCGCGGAAGCATTCTATGGTCTCCTCAGTGTTCCCTGAATATGAGACGATGAATATGAGGGTGTTCTTATCAGCGAAAGCTGGTAACTTGTAGTTCCGGTTCACAAAGATGGGTGTCTTCGAGTTGTACTTCATGTATGCCTTCAGGATATCTCCGGGCATGGCGGATCCACCCATGCCCGCTACGATAATCTTGTCAATGCTTTTCTTATCTACTTTTATGCTTTCAGGAAGCTTGAAACCTTCCATGATGTGTTGTGGAAACGCTTCAAGGTCAGTGATATATGAGCTCTTGTCAACTTGTTTGATCTTTTCATCATCCATAAGAATCCCTCCTCATGGGAAGCTATAAACTACATTTATATAATTTATGGAATTCGAGGCTATGTTACGGACCATTCTTTGTTTCAGGCTTCAGCGGGCCCATAGAAACATTTTTAAATAAGCCATAATTCTCAAGATTCACGCCAATAGGCGAGAGGTGTCCAACTTCTGGGCATAAGTCTCAAACGTGATATTTAAAATGGTTTCAGTATATAGTGTTGACCCAAGCGCACTCATAAGGAGAGTGTCTGAAGAATTGAAGAAGACCGACCTGGTGCATCCACCCCTGTGGGCGAAATTTGTCAAGACAGGACCTGCAAAGGACAGACCGCCAGTAGAGGATGATTGGTGGTATGTCAGAGCATCGTCCGTGCTCAGGGCTGTATATAAAGAAGGTCCGATCGGTGTGGGAAAGCTTCGTACCAGATATGGAAGCAAGCAGAACAGAGGTCTGGCTCCTGAACGCTTCAGGCCGGCATCAGGAAACATACTCAGGACAATACTTCAGCAGCTTGAGAAGGAAGGCTTGTTGATGCAAGGCAAGGATAAGAATGAGCGCGGCCGGCATATAACATCAAAAGGCCAGTCGCTTCTTGAGAAATGTGCTTCAGAACTTCACAAGACAGATGATACTGGAGCAACTGAAAAATCTAAGACAGCTTCCAAGACGAAAGAGAAGCAGTCTCCTACGAAAGAGAAGAAAACCTCAAAGGATCTGGACAAGAAAGGAGATAAGACTGAAAATAAGAAGGAAGAAAATAAGAAGGAAGATAAGTCTACTTCGGATAAGAAAACAGTTTCAGATCATAAGAAATCAAAATCAGGACAATCAGAAAAAAAGAAAGTTGATGAGAAACCTACCGCAGAGAAGAAAGATAAATCTGATGACGATAACAAATCCAAGGTGAAAGCTTAAGATGGCACGATTCATACATCCTTCAAGAAAGAAGAGGCTTGCTAAGCTAGGCAAGCAGTCAAAATGGGCTCCGTTCTGGACTGTCCCTAAAATATATGGCGCAGGAAGAAGGATACATCCAGGCAGACATACGGCCATCAAGAGGAACTGGCGAAGGACTAATACTAAGGCCTGATTGGTTTAAGGTGTGAAATATGTTAGAGCGAGAATATAATGTACCGTTAAGAAGAGAGTTCCTTAAGGCTCCTAGGTATAAACGTACGAACAGGGCAGTCTCTGCATTAAAGACATTCATATCACGCCACATGAAATCTGATGATGTATCGCTTGGAAAGCATCTCAACAATAAGCTATGGGAGAATGGGATAAAGAACCCGCCAGGCAAAGTTGCCATAAAAGTCACCAAAGATGATTCTGGTAAGGTCATGGCCGAACTGAAAGATGTTCCTAAGATACGGCCTAAGGTCAATAAGAGACTCGCAAGAGTCGAGAGATCAGAGAATAAGAAGCCTGAAAAAGAGGAAGAGCAAAATCAGCCAACATCAAAGGCAGATAAGACCGTTCCTAAAGCTGCAGATAAGGCTGCTTCTGAAGATAAGGCTGCTCAGAGCAAGACTGGCGGCGAAAAGTCAAAATCTTCTGAAACAAAGGAAACTTCTCCAAAGACCGATAAGCAGAAGAAGGATGAACCGAAGAAAGCTGCAGCAGACGAATCTTCAAAAGAAAAATGATTCTTGTTTTTCATCATTCCTGATTCCAGGCATACTCCTCTAGGATGTTCTTCTGTGTTTCCCTGATGACATTATAATCCTCTATAAGCCTTTCTAATCTGCACATGTGATTATCCTCACACCTTTCAGCATATCTGATGCGCCTTCTTATACTCTCAAATATGTCTTCTACCAGGAATGCCATCCCTTCTACCTTATGGTGTGCTTTCACTACTTTTTCATAGACCGGTTGAGCTTCCTCTAGACTGATCTTCTTCTTTGTTAGGTCTTCAAGTCCATAGAATAATTCCCTGAACCGTTTTTTCATCTTCTCTATGCATAGTTCAGAGAGATCGAGAAGCTCTCTTTTTGTATACTCTTCTTCGTTCTTCTCGATACTTCTCCAGTATGAGGAATATATGGTCATCTCGAGATCGTATATCTCTGGTCTCTCCAGATGTTCTGTATTCATCAGTGATTATCAGTCTTTTATTTTTATAAGTATATCTGTGATTTAGACAATTATAAGCCGATGGTCTTCAAAACAAATATAAGTCAGGCATCTTTCCCACCATGCATGAGAGAACTTCCCTGGTCAATAAGATATGCTCCGGCTGATCCAGGGGATGTCTGTGCATCTCCTGCTGTTATCAATGAAGTGCTTGATTTTGTCAAAGGGTTCGATAATAAGACAAGGAAGAAAGGCCTTATCCTCTATGGACCAACCGGGAGTGGGAAGACTAGCCTTGTCTATGCTGTAGCTCACACTCTTGGTTCTGAAGTGCTTGAGATAAACGCTTCGGATTCCAGGAACAAGAGCTCCTTGAAAGAGATACTTGGTCCTGCGATCCACCAGAGTTCATTGTTCGGCGGGACAAAGATAATCCTCGTGGATGAGCTTGACGGGATGTCTGGCACAAAAGACAGAGGAGGAGCTTCTGAGCTAGCATCGCTTCTCAAGGAGACAACTTTTCCTATTGTGATGACCGCCCAGGATCCCTTTGATAGCAAGTTTTCCAAGCTAAGGTCTCAAGCACGCTTATTGGAGATGAAGAAAGTACCATTCGACAGGATCACATCAGTCCTTAAGCACATTGCTGATTCTGAAAAGATTGGTGCTGATGATGATGTGCTTGGTTCAATCTCAAGGCTTTCCAATGGTGATCTCAGAGGGGCGATCAACGATCTACAGTCTTCAGTGGAAGATGGCTTGTTGGATGGAAGTCTGGCTGATGGTGAGAACTATAGGGACGTCACACAATCCATACCTGATGTCTTGCGGATTATCTTTAAGTCTAAAGATATGGAAGTACTGGCAGGCGCATTGTATAATTTTGAGGGCAATCTTGATGATGTCTTCATGTGGCTTGACCATAATATCCCTGATGAGTATAAGGATCCAGTGGCTCTGCAGGAAGCTTATGAATACCTGAGCAGATTTGATATATATAATTCACGGATCAGGAAAAGGCAATACTGGAGATATCTCGCTTATATGAGTATTTTTCTGGGATGTGGTGTCGGTCTTTCCAAATCCACTACCAATACTAAGTTCATCAAGTATGAGCGAAGTTCACGCCCTCTGAAGATCTGGATGTCACGCAGGAAATATGCAAAAAGAGAATCTATCTCAAAGAAGATAGCTTCAAGGACGCACTGGTCCTCTAAGGAAGTCATCAAGAATTTTGGATTCTATAGGAGCATGGCCAGAAACTCCGAGACCTTCAGGAAGCTCGTTGATGAGTTGGGGCTTGAAAGCGATGAGGCCTCCTATCTCAAGGGATGAGAACAAGATCTTCTTTTCAATGACGGATCCCTGTCATAGTGCTATGGTCTCTTTTGCAATAAGTCTCTTTGTTCCATAAGTTTTTTATTCTGATGATGAATCAGAAGAGTATGAGACAGTTGAAGATACTTGAGGTAACACACAGGTTCCCACCTGCTGTGGGTGGCTGTGAGAAGGTAGTCTCTGAACTCTCACGTGAGATGGTGCGGCAGGGACATGATGTCACTGTGATAAGTTCCACATCCATGAAAGATACCGATACAAAAGGCATCTCCAAGGGAAAAGGCATCACTTTCAGATCGGATGTCTCTGGTTACAAAGAAGAGGATTTTGATGGTGTGAAATTGCTGCGATTCCCTCCTGATTTCCAGTTCTTCACTTTCGCGCCAAATCACCAGATGAAACATTTTCTCAACAAGAACATCGGTTATTATGACATTGTCCATGTCCATGGTTATCTGAGCTATGAAGCATATATGGTTTCAAGATTATGTGATGATTTCATCCTTACAGCGCATGATTTGGTTTCACATAATCCAGGTATCTTCAGACTGATGAAAAGGATCTATGATCTTGTATTAGGGAAGAATATATTGAAGAGGGCATCACGTCTCATAGCTCTCACTCCTGCCAACAGGGACGAATATACCAGTGTGTGCGATTGTCGTGACAAGATAAAGGTCATTCCTAACGGTATAAACTCTTACGGTAGAATATCTTCATCAGAAAGGAAGCGCTTGCTTGATTCTTTAGGAAATCCAAGCAAGGTCATCCTTTTTATTGGGAGGATCGTGGAATATAAGGGATGCGGGGACATTGTCAAGGCGATGCCGGACATAATAAAGAAACACCCAAAGTCCAAAGCCGTATTTGTTGGAGTCGACGGTGGATATACAGAGACGCTTAAGAAAATGGCGGAAGAGCGTGGTGTGCGTTCCAACTGTGTTTTTACTGGAGGAGCGGAGAGCATAGAACCGTATCTTAACATTGCTGATATCTTTGTCTTCCCATCACGGGGTGAGGGTTTTGGATTATCTCCAGTAGAGGCAATGAGTATGGGTGTGCCTTCTGTCATGACAGACATCGGCGGTCTGAAGTATGTGCTTTCTTGGATAGGCGGATATAGATTGGATTCTGCTAAGGATATTCCATTACAGATCTCTGAGAAGGTCGTCAGGATATTTTCAGATAAGAGAATCAATGAGAAGATGAAAGCCATTTCCGCCAAAGCGAAAGAATATAGATGGCCTGGCATCGCTGGAAAGACCCTTGAGCTTTTCTATGATGCGATTGATGAATCCAAGAGTAAATGAAATTACTGTATATACGAAAGGAGCTCTTTTGCGATTTCTCTATAATCATATTTCTGAGTCACTGCTTCTTTATTGGTACATATAGAATCTTCTGCTTCTTCCATCATCCTCTCCAGCGATCTTCTCTTCTTTTGCCTGAAGCCTTGGTCTGACATTCTCTTCCTATAGTAATCAATCCTTTCTGAAGTATCTTCAGAGAACCAATCATCGTACAAGTGGTCGAGAAGGACACCATTCTGTTTGAAATCCTCGGTCACTTGAGGGATATCTCTGCCCATGACAGGGGTGTCCGCCATCCAGGGCTCAATGAATGCGAACCCGAATCCTTCCCTGATGCTTGTGGTCATCACATAGTCAGAGGCGCCCAATAGATCGCCAATACTGAACTTTTCATCAGTTATGTATCTTGAAGCTTCCCCGAAAGAATACGGGATGTTGAAATCTTCTGCGAATCTCTCAAGCATGCCTTGATATCCTCTCTCATGGCCTAATGATACCACAAGCCTTCCACCTTCAATGAGTGAGCTCATGAAAAGCGCTTCTTCTATATTCTTCCGTGGAAGCACTCTGACAGGGTATGTCAGCATAGTCTCGTCTTGGCCAATAACATCATCTTCCACAAGCCTTTCCCTCAGGTCATCGCTTTCCCTTGGCATGAGTTCTTCGGGTATCACGGGGTTTGCCAGCACATGGACATCATCTAATCCTTTATTCTCTAATCTGGCTTTATCATTGTTTGTGAGGGCAAGGAAAGATACATTGTCACTTCTAGGGTACTCTGAACCAAGAGCTGGGAAAAGCTCGTAGAAAGCATCATAGTACTCTGGTCTATCGTCCACAAGATCATGTATCCTATAGATCACCTTCATGCCAGAGGATTCTGCAAGCTTTTTGAAGCTTCTTGTCAATCCAGGATATTTTCCGAGTGTCGGATTCTCTATCACTACTGCATCGCTTCCTCTCACAGCGTCATGGAGCATGCTGGCATGGTCCTCTGAATCCCAGTCAATCTTCTTCTTTTGGATGCTATCGCTGATGTTCTCAGAGAATATCGAACTCACCAAGTTGCATTCATAAGATGGTTCAACTTCTCTTATGCCCTTGATATTGTTCAGCACCACGCGCGTGACGCCATCATCCTTGAAAGTGTAATGTACAAAGCTTATCCTCATAAGCTTCAGGGAATGGGGCATCATATAAAAATGTGTATAATGCCTCCGTCTTACCTATGAGCATTATAGAAGATGGCTGTGATTTTCTTGTGACTCTCCTCAAGCTTCAG
>JBKGYM010000028.1:0-10770 GCA_046546115.1 Candidatus Woesearchaeota archaeon | reverse complement strand
TACATCTCGTGCACTTGTCGGATTGATAGAGAATTATCAGGAGGCTGATGGCTCGATAACTATCCCTGAGGTTTTGCGACCCTATATGGGCAAGGACAGGATAACAAAGGACTGATATCGGCAGTTCCCTTTTTTCCTAGTCATCTTCTAAAAATATAAATACTAAAAGCATAACTGTTCCTTTATGTCAAAAAGTGCATCGAAAAAGAATGATGAGATAAACCCAATCGTCCTCGCTGTCATTGGTATTGTGGTAGCGGGTTCTTCTCTTGCTATAAACCTGACACAGGAGAGTAACTTTATTGTTTTCATAATCATTGGTCTTATTATGTTCTCTTATGGCATTGTCAAATATATCATCGTGGGACGCACTTCAGGACTGACATCCGTGAAGAAAGGTAAAGGGAATGTTCAATCGTCTTCTCCTATGGGGAAAGCGCCCAACACAGTCCATAGACACCAGTCTCATAATACCAATGCTAGTCATCCATATCAGAATAACATGAATTTCTGTCCGAGATGTGGGCTCAAGATGACTGTAAAACCGAATTTCTGTCCCAATTGTGGCCTTAGGCTAAGATAATAATTCCCTGACCATTTATATTCTCATTCTGAATAAATTTTATAAATAAGTGGTTGATGCTCTTACCAGTTTAAGCGTGTATGATAAGAAGAATATGATACAGTTGATAATAAGTTGATGAGGGGGATTTTAGATGGATGATAAAAAATATGTATACTTCTTTGATGAAGGGAACAAATCAATGAAACCTCTATTAGGCGGTAAAGGAGCCAATCTTTCGGAGATGACCCGATTAGGTGTGCCTGTACCTCCAGGTTTCACGATAACGACAGAGGCATGTGATTATTTCTACAAGAATAATAAGAAGCTGCCAAAAGAAGTCTTGGACCAGACCCAGACTAACCTAGAGAGGCTGGAGAAGGAGATGGGCAAGACGCTTGGTGATGAGGAGGATCCGCTTCTGGTTTCAGTGAGGAGCGGGGCTGCTCAGTCGATGCCAGGAATGATGGATACTGTACTCAATCTTGGACTCAATGATAAGACAGTAGAGGGTCTTGCGAAGAAGACAGACAATCCAAGGTTCGCTTGGGATGCCTATAGGCGCTTTATCCAGATGTTCGGGAATGTTGTCATGGGCATAGATGGCGAGAAATTTGGAAAAGCACTTGATGATTTCAAGAAGAGCAAGAAAGTTGAGAATGATGTTGATCTCAAGACTGAGGATCTGAAAGAGCTTGTTGATGTCTTCAAGAAGCTTGTGGATGATGAGAAAGGTGAATCTTTCCCACAGGATACCAGGAAGCAGCTTGATAAGGCTATCCTCGCAGTTTTCGGATCATGGAATAATGAGAGGGCTATACTATATAGACGGCTCAACAGTATAACAGGTCTGTTGGGAACAGCTGTGAATGTCCAGAGCATGGTCTTTGGCAATATGGGTGACACGTCCGGTACTGGTGTTGCATTCTCAAGGAACCCTTCTACAGGCGATCCTAAGCTCTATGGCGAATTCCTGATGAACGCCCAGGGAGAAGATGTTGTGGCAGGTGTGAGGACACCGCTTGATATCAAGGAGCTCAAAGATGAGATGCCTGATACCTATAAGGAGTTCACAAAGATTGTGGATAAGCTTGAAGAACACTATAAGGACATGCAGGACATGGAATTCACGATTCAGGAAGGAAGACTCTTTTTCCTCCAGACAAGGAATGGTAAGCGGACTGCTCAGGCAGCAGTGAAGATAGCTGTTGACATGGAGAAGGAAGGGATCATCGATAAGAATGAAGCGGTCTTGAGGGTAGAGCCTAAATCTTTGGACCAGTTATTGCATAAGCAATTGGATCCAAAAGCGAAGGATTCTGCTCAGGTGCTGGCTAAAGGACTCCCTGCTTCTCCAGGTGCTGCAGTAGGAGAGATTGTCTTTGACGCCCATAAGGCACATGATCTTGCGCAAGAAGGTAAGAATGTAGTACTTGTAAGACTTGAGACATCACCTGAAGACCTCATCGGCATGAACGCAGCCAAGGGCATCCTCACTTCACGAGGAGGTATGACATCCCATGCAGCTGTTGTGGCAAGAGGTATGGGTAAATGCTGTGTTGCGGGTTGTAGTGATCTTAAGATTTTCGAGAAGGACGGTTATATCACTGTAGGTTCTGAGAAACTTAAGGAAGGTGATATGATTTCGCTTGATGGCTCGACAGGAGAAGTGTATAAAGACGCTTTGGATGTTGTGGACCCTGAGATGAGCGGAAATTTTGCGAAGATAATGTCCTGGGCTGATAAAGTACGGACAATGAAAGTACGGACTAATGCAGATTCTCCGAAAGACGCTGAGAAAGCGCTTGAGTTCGGTGCTGAAGGCATAGGTCTGTGCAGGACTGAGCATATGTTCTTTGAGGAGGAGCGTATCGGCGCTGTCCGTGAGATGATACTCTCAGAGGATGAAGAAGGACGCAGGAAATCACTGAAGAAGATATTGCCATACCAGAGAGAGGATTTTGAAGGAATATTCAATGCGATGGATGGCAAACCTGTAACGATAAGATTACTTGATCCTCCTCTGCACGAGTTTTTGCCACAGGATGAAGAGCAGATAAGGACTATCGCTAAGAATATGGAAGTCTCTGTCAAGAAATTGAAGCAGAAGATAGAGTCTCTGCATGAGACGAATCCTATGCTTGGTCATAGGGGTTGCAGATTGGCTGTCACCTATCCTGAGATAACAGAGATGCAGGTAAGGGCGATAATGGAGGCTGCTATAAAGACAAAAGCGGTCCCAGAGATCATGATTCCTCTGGTCGGATTTGTCGAGGAATATAGGCATCTCAGAGATATTGTTGAGGCAACGATAGACCAAGTCTTTTCAGACACCGGCAAGAAGATTGAGTACAAGATAGGTACCATGATTGAGGTTCCAAGAGGTGCATTGAGTGCGTACAAGATTGCTCAGGAGGCTGAGTTTTTCTCATTCGGCACGAATGATCTCACCCAGATGACTTTGGGTTTCTCAAGGGATGATGTCGGAAGTTTCATGCAGCATTATATCGAGAAGGGTATAATAACGGATGATCCTTTCGCTGTGCTTGATCAGAAAGGTGTCGGCAAGTTGGTCCGTGGTGCTGTCCAGCGAGGCAAGGATGCTAACAGTGATCTAAAATGCGGTATCTGTGGTGAACATGGTGGTGAACCAAGCTCTGTAGAGTTCTGTCACAGGCAGGGTCTCGATTATGTGAGCTGCTCGCCATTCCGTGTGCCTATCGCCAGATTGGCTGCTGCACATGCAGCATTGAAAGAGAAGAGATAGTCTCTTCCTTTTTTTCTTTTATTTTATCTTCTTTATCTTCATAAATGATTTAAGCTCACTTAGATTTGCTTATTTACCATGCTTGCTAATAAATTTTTTTTCATAGGCACTTTGTTCTCAGACTATGTTGAGCTATATAAGAGATTTGAGCGCCTGAAAGAATCTCGTATCCAAGGGAATCTGGATTATCCTATGCTGAAAAAAGATACTGATCAGCCCAGAACGATGTATGAGACAGGCGGTTCTTTCTATAGGATGAAGGAGATGGCCCATGATGCGAGGAAATCAGAGGATCTTGACGGTCTGGAGAGCTCTCTTGTCTGGATAATTGAGATTGCGTGCTCTGACGTCTTTCATGAGCTCACTAGAATAAGAGAAGCGCTTTACCAGAGATACAGGAATGATACTGAGATGGATAAACTGCGATCATGCCTTCAGGATGAGGATAATAAGCATTATAATGAAGAGATAAGAGAATCACTGGAGACAATCCTGAGGATTGATGAGAATGCAGAATCACAGATTGATGGGACATTAGAGAATATCCAGACACTCATTGAGATACCCAAACCCAATTTCAAGAATCTGTTGAAGATGGAAAGAGACAATCATTTCATAAAGAGGGCGCTGTATGTCAACATGGATGGCATAAAACAAGTATATGGAGAAGATGAGCTGTATGATATGCTATATGACTTCTACGGCACGGATGTTGAAGGATTCTCACTCATATACAGAGAATCCCTTCTTAGGAAAGGTTTCTATGAAGATGCGATGAAGGTCAACAACAGTCTGCCTGAGTGGAAGCAGATGAGGCTGGACAAGGACACATATTATCCTACGTCAACTTAAGACGATCTCCTTGATCACTATATCCTCGGCAGGCCAGTCTGCAAGCCCATGCTCGAAACCAGTCTCAACAGATTCTATCTTGTCTACTGTCTCCATGCCATCGATCACTTTACCGAAGACAGCGTATCCCGCATTATCTTCTGAGTGATCAAGTTTTTCATTGTCTGCAAGATTCACAAAAAATTGGGATGTGGCAGAATCTGGCACATCAGTTCTCGCCATGGCGACTGTCCCTCTCAAATTCTTTATGCCATTTTCTGCTTCATTCTTGATTGGTTCTTCTGTCTCTTTCTGTGATCCACTGGCTGTGAATCCTCCTCCTTGTATCACATGACCATCAACGACTCTATGGAATATGGTTTCGTCATAGAATCCATTTTCGGCATACATCCTGAAATTTTTGACGGTGACTGGTGATTCTTCACTGAATAGCTCGATGGTGATGTCTCCATGTGTTGTTCTTATGACCGCTGTGTCTTCTCTTTCATCATCATTTTCTGTGTCTTTCATGATCTCCGAGCTACATCCAGATATAAAAATCATGATAATGGTAATGGCCAGTATCTTATTGATCATATTCCACATAATGTCTCACTATGATTATTGCTATCATCTTAATTAAAAATCCTTTGGATTGCTATGTATCACTATCGTAAGAGATGTGGAGAAAGGAAAATAACTTAAATCACCCTGAGAAGATATTGCTATGGTAATAGAAGTGGAAGGTCTGTCCAAATATTTTGGAGAATTCCAGGCTTTAGATGATCTCTCTCTGAAGGTTGAGAAAGGAAATCTTTTTGGTCTTCTTGGCCCGAACGGCTCAGGCAAATCGACTCTCATAAAGATCATGACGGGTCAGATTAAACCAAGCAAAGGCTCGATAAGGGTCTTGCATAAGGATCCTGTTAATGACCCACTCATAGTGAGAAAGATTTGTGGTATAATACCTGAACAGGAGACACCTCCGAGTTTCCTCACTGCCCAAGAATATCTTTATTTTGTCTCAGATGTACGCCAAAGCGATACGAAAGAGATAGATTGGTGGATGGATTTTCTTGATTTCAGGCATGAGAAGGATAAGTTATGCAAGGATCTTTCGAGAGGCACCAGGCAAAAATTGATGTTTGCGCAGGCATTCATGCATAAGCCAAAGGTTGCGTTCATCGATGAACCACTCATCAATCTTGATCCTATAATCCAGGCCAAGATAAAAGGATTCCTTAAGAAGAAGGTCAAGGAAGACACAACAATATTCCTTTCTACTCATGTGCTGGAGATTGCTCAGGAGATATGCACGAAGATTGCGATAATCAGCAAAGGCAGTATCATATATTCAGGCAATGTGAAGAAGAATCTTGACCAATTCTTCTTGAAGAAGGTGGATTAGTGATGTCTGATCAAGGTATCAATCTCTTGAAGAATATGATCAAGGAAGAGTGGCGTATACATACTACATTGTTCGGCAATCTTAATTTCTTGATGGTTCCAATATTGATCCTGTTTTTTGGAGCTTTGAGCAGCCTTTTCGGTTCTATCTTCCGCCAGGTTTTCGCAGTTGATACTCTTGTCATAGTATCTCATGTATCCTTTCTGTTCTTCGGTATGGCGATAGGGAGTTTTGGTATACATGGTCAGGAGTTCATGAATAGGCGTTTTGGCCAGGCAAGTCTGCTCTCTTATTCTTCAAGATCTTTACCTATATCTGAAATGAGAATATTCATGGCCATGGTCATAAAAGATATAATCTACTATTTCCTCATCTGGATAATCCCATTGTTGATAGGGTTTTTCTTATTGGAGTCAATATTATTCTCACCTGACTTGGTCCTCTTCTTCAATTCTTTCCTGTCTCTTTCAATATCTTTCATGCTAGGCCTTACATCGGTATTCTTCTTGTCCACTTTATATGCTAATTCTTTAGCATTCTTCATTATGTTCTTACTCGGATTGATCCCTTCTTTGTTCCTTTCTGAATCTCTGAGAAGGTTTGTCTCATCCCTGATGGTGCCACTGACCATCATAACTTCAGGTGATTTATTCGTGATTTTTCTGATACCTATGCTAATATTGGTATTCATACTGTTCTCTGTGGTATTTGTCAAATTTGATTTCAAGCAGTCAACAGCATTATATGATAATGAGTATCCTGCTTTGTCAAAGAAGTTTGCCTTCACCCGATTCAGGGTGTTCTTGTCAAAAGATTATCTGGACCTAAAACGATCACGCGGGGGTCTGGGCAAGATAATTTTCTCTTATGCCATTCCCACAATATTCATATACTATTTTGTGGATTTTTTCAGGACCAATGTGATCAACACAAGTTTCACGATGATGTTCTCTATCCTTTTGGGTGTGTTCAGTGCCTCGATATATACTTGGATAACTGAACATGATCTGTTCACCCAGTACATTTTTCTCCCTGTGAAGAAATCAGAGCTGATGAAATCAAAGATTTCAACCTTCTTCGTATTGAACATCATATCTTATCTCATAATTCTGGGGATTTCTCTGTTCAATGGTGAGCTTGCCTATCTCATTTCTTCGTACATAGTATTCTCTGCTGTAAGTTTCTATTCTCTCTCTCTAACGATATTCCTTACAGGGCTATTGCCCAGCATACGTTTCATGAACGCTAAAGTGCTAGCTGCTTATATAATGTCTATCGTTCCTGTGATGCTGTTAGTGATACTCACCTATGAGTTTTTCACAGTGTTCATATTCCCGCTTGTCCTTATCATTGTTTTTTCCTCTTATGTGATGATGAGAAAGGCATTCATAAGATGGGATAAAGGCGAAGAGCAGACCTTCTGAGCGATAACAATTAAAAATAGTGTGTAATTAATCTTTCTATGATAACGGATGATCATGCACACTTGGATCATGAGTGGCTTTTGAATAAATATAATGATATAGACAGTTATCTGAAGATCCAGAAGGAGAATGGTGTGAAATATATCATTGCAAATTCAGTTGACAGGAAGGTTTCACAGGAATCATTGGCATTATCAGCTTCTCACGAGATTGTCTTGCCTGCAATAGGCATCTATCCTATTGATGAGCTTGCCCGTGAGACCAAGAAAGATGATTCTCAACCATTCATTCCTGATTATGGTATCATCGATGAAGACATGTCCTGGATAAAGGGTAATGCATCCAGAGCGGTGGCCATTGGAGAAGTGGGCCTTGATTTCTCAAACCCCGAGGCTGACAAGAGACTGCAGCTCTATGTATTCTCCAGGATGATTGATGTCGCGATCTCAAAGAGCATCCCGTTGATCATCCATACTCGCAAAGCTGAGGCGGAAGTGCTTGAACTATTAGAGCAGAAGAAGGCGAAGAAAGTGGTTCTACACTGCTTTACAGGCAAGAAGAATCTTATAGAGGCCGCTAAGCAGAACGGTTATTATTTCTCTATACCCACAAATGTTGTGAGAAGCCAGCAGTTCCAGATGATTGTTGATAAAGTTGATATGTCGCGGATCCTTACTGAGACAGACGCACCATTCCTTTCTCCTTTCAAGGATGAAGAGCCTAATGAGTCCAGATTCATCTCAGAATCCTTGAAGACAATCGCTAAGATAAAAGGTATGGAACAAGACGAAGCCGCAAAGGTCATCTTCCAGAATTTTCAGAGACTTTATCTTTGATTTTCCTTTTGCTATTGAGTTCGTCGATAACCTTCCTCAGTACTGTCTTGTGGTTCTTGAACACGACCTTTTTCACCAGGAGTTCATAGTCGACAAGATCATAACCAGAATACTCACCAGATTTGAGTTTGTCCGTGTTTATGCTACCAGTTATCTCGAGGAACATGAACCTATGTTCTTCCCCTTCTTTTCCTGTGATGTTCTTCAATTCTTTAGGCCATTCATAACTATCGACTACAGAACTTTGTCCTATCAGTCTGTAACTCACTCTCAGATTAGTATGCATGAATTCCTCAATGATTTCATTGAGTGGCTTCTCATTTGATACACTCACTTTAGGCAATTCCCACCTGTCCAGCATTTTTTTTCTCAGTATCAGTATGCCTTGTCCTTCTT
Organism: Candidatus Woesearchaeota archaeon; assembly: GCA_046546115.1. Taxonomy (GTDB): domain Archaea; phylum Nanobdellota; class Nanobdellia; order Woesearchaeales; family CAZJJJ01; genus CAZJJJ01. Next base: position 2,546 of record JBKGYM010000028.1, on the reverse strand, counting down.
TGAAAGCTATTATGAAATAAGTCTTGTTCATCATATTATTAGTTCAGAGAACCTCTTTTTTAACTTTAACTGTTCTGTCGTATGAAAACTTTAAATAGCATCGTGATTACCTAGGTCCATGGTCAAAAGGCGCCGGAAAAGTGAAAAGATGAAGGGGAGCTCCAAAGAATATGACATGTCGCTCATCAGAGCACCAAGCCTTTTCACCCTCCTTTTGCTGATTATCATTGTCCCAATCCTCTATACACTTATCTTCTCACCAGTAGAGCTTTCTGGTTCTTCAGATATGTATGAGCTTTCAGGCAGATGCTCATTATCATTGTGTGATTGTAGATGTTATTTTACTGAAGAGCTTCCAGAGGTCACAAACAGCAAGATCTGTGGTAATGATTGTTATGGGATGATGGATATCAAAGGTTGCGAACTTGTCAATGATACTTGTGAGGTTGTATACTCCAGCCATTCAAGTTGAACTAAGTTATCTTGTTTAACGTTTTTTAGTACTATAGATGTTATTTTGTTATTTTAAGACAGCATTTTTATATTAAGAGAATCTGTGAATCTATATCGATATACTTTTATATATTATCCTATGGGTGTTGTCCATGACAAAAGAAATCTTATCGAAGCGCTTTACTATATCTCTTATATCGGTGATGTTATTAGTGTTATCTGTGTCCTTGTTGTCTTCACCCGTAGTTTTAGCAGAGGATGATAATCTTAGTGATGATGACAGGCTCACTATAAAAGGGCGACTTGTAATCGAAGAAGAGCCAGTGCTTGATGAGATGTCTGAAAAATTTGATCTTAATCTCTCTGAAAGGAAATCTCTCAAGAAAGTCCTTGAACTTGTTGACAGTTCTGAGTTTGATGATGATGAGCTAAAGGACATGATCAGACGTCAACTTATTTTTGATGATAGTAGCTCTGAGGATGTATATGAGTTTGCAGCAACGGATGTTGAAGTCCTTACAAAATGGATTGAGAAGTTGGAACTCAAGGGTGAAGAAGTCAGGGCTCTCAGGAAAGTGGCTATCATCATGGATATAGAAGGGATGGATGAGGAAAGGATCAGGACCTTGATTAGCAGACAAGTGTCTGTGGACAATGATTCTGATGCATACGCTTCAACAAAAGATGTTGATGATAGTGATAAGCTGGCGGAAGCATATAATAAAATAGAAGAGCATCGACAAGATAGGATGGAGAATCTCCGACAGGATGATCCTGATGCTGTCAGGATTCTTGAAGACATCTTTGAGGATAGGGCCGATGATGAGGCTGTGCTGGATCTGCTTGATGATGCGACGATAATTGCGATTACAAAGTCAGGCGCAGCGGATGACATCCTTGGATTGCCAGCGAGAATCTTGCAGAGATACTCAGAAGAGGATTTTCATGATCCTGAGATCAGAGCTGAGCTTGTTGAACGTGCAAGAAGGATGCGACAGGTCATGGAGGGCGATAGTGCTGAAGAAAATCTATCTGTTGATTCTCAAGATTCTATAGAAAAACATACGAAGGAAGATGCAGAGGCATTTGGACGTGTCAAAGATGCGCGTGAGAATGTCAGGAAAAAGTCAGGACAGATGAGACGGACAAGGGAGAGCTTTAAAGAAATAAAGGAGCAGATCCGTACCTGTATCCGTGATCCAGAACAAGATTGTTCAAGCGCAACCATGGCCTCAAGAGCGCACATCATGTCAACATTAGAATATCTGGAATCTAAGATAGATGCTAAGATGGCTGAACTTGGAACATCTGGTCATCTTTCAGGAAGGCAGCAAAACGAAACAATCTCTTCATTAACAGGAGCCCTTGAGGAGATTCAAGGCCAGAAAGAAAGATTGATCGATGCTGATTCCTTCACTGAGATCCGTGAGCTAGGAAACAAGACAGATGAAATCTCTCAGCGAGTAAAAGACGAGATCAGATTTGTTCATGCTGAGAAGTCGTCTGATGCATTGGAAGACATTGTGGCTCGGACATCTGTATCCATGGATCGTATAGATGTGATGATAAGTGAACTCAAAGGCACAGATATTAATGTGACTGAACTTGAAGCTAAGGTGGATGAGTTTTCTGCGCATGTTGAGGAAGTTAATAGGCTTCGGAAGGAGATTGATGATTTGGTTTCTCGTAATTTCACAGATTCCAGTGAGGCGAGGGACATAGATGATATAGAAGAACTAATGGAAAAAGCAAGAGCACATGCACAAAGTGCACGCGACATCCTTAAAGATGTCCTCGAATCTGTACATGAGATGGCTGATGAATTGGACATAACTTATGCGGAACTTATGAGAATGCCTGACCGTCATTCCTGATCATCGTTCTCTTCGTCATCTTTTACTTTGAATTTGATATCGTAAACGATCTCAGCCCTTTCACAATCTAACTGGAATGTCCATTCGCCGCTCTCTTCCGCGATAACAGAATGCTGTCTGAAGATTGGTTTTGAATCTTCACGCTCATAGACAACTGCCTCTTCAGGATCAATTATCCTTATTTTCGTCTTTCCTCTTGTTATCTTAGACTTATAATTG
>JBKGYM010000027.1:0-10771 GCA_046546115.1 Candidatus Woesearchaeota archaeon | reverse complement strand
TGTTCCTGGTGTAGAGTAATCAAATTCATGTGATTCTCTCAATTTATCCATTGCGGCTGAATCTTGACCACCACCGAAACCATCGGTTCCCCCTGGGTTCTCTTCCATCTCTGACAAGTATGGTATCAGTACGTTCTGGATAGTTATGAGAACACCTATGAAGATGAAGAAGATAACATAACTCTGGGTTATCTGTCCCTGGATACTTGCTTTCCTCTCTTGCTTGAGCTTTTTGATGGTAAGAAGAGAATCAGTGATTGAACCAAGGACATCCTCAATATTTCCGCCTGATTTTTCAGCTTGCAGGACGGTAGCGATAGCCCTCTTCACAATAGCATTATCAACCTCATCCGAGAAGTTCAGGAAAACCTTGCGTATTGGTATGTTCCACTCTACTTGGTTAGCCATCTTCTTTACATAAAAGCTCAATTCTCCATAATCACTATCGGAGACATAGATCATTGCCCGGGTGAGTGGCATTCCAGACTTGACAGCGCTCACCAAGTTCCTGACAAAATCAGGGAATCGTTCTTCAATCTCTTTCTGACGACGGTTATACGTGAAATAATCTAGAAGAAAGGCAACACACCAACCCCAAGGGACAACATGATAAACGCAAAAAAGAGGACAGTCCCGGGGAGGAATGTAAATGTGAATACAAGCAACACTACAGAAGCAATCAATGCTGTGAGGTGTCTTCCTTTGAAATCAATCTTGAATCCCATAATTCATCATCATATACTTGGTTGTGTTATCTCTAGCAATACAATGAACAGTAAGTTGAAACCCGGTATAGCTACATATGTACCCAACAACATCAATGTATTGACATCCATGTTACCTATTGTACCCCCGAGAATACTGACCATGGAAAGGGCGGCAACGAAAAAAAGAGGAGAAGCAACCATCAGGCCAGTATAAATATCGGAAAAAGTGGATATGCTTTCAGTGTATTTCTGTCTTTCGAGCTTATAATTGAGCATCGCCTGATCAGCACTCTCTCTCAAGTAATCCTTGAGTTCACCACCAGATTCGATATTAGATATGAAGCTCTCAAAGAAATCTCTCATCTGTTTGGAAGGACATGTCAAAGAGACTTTCTCTATCGCAGTGGTGAGATCATAACCGAATAGCTCTGAAAACTCTACAATCTTCTCAAGCTCTACAGAGACTTCCTTGTACTCATCAGACTCTGAAAGAAGCTTGAACATCTCAGTAGGATTGACACCAGCACTTGTCACAGCAGCCATGTGATCTATAGCAAAAGGAAGGTTTGTATCTATGCTCCTCGCCCGTGTCTTCATGAGAGCTTTAGGGTACATATTGAAACCCATGAATGTTCCAGCCAGACCCAATATGCCAGCTAGAAATGAGTTGGCCAAGACAACAGGAAGCGGAGCGAATGCGATGAGGGATAACAATCCCACCAAGAAGAACATTCCGACACCCGCTATAATAGAAGTGAATATCATCACGTTACTGTATGTATTAGATAAGATATGGATATTTGCGAACCTCAAGTTCTTATACAGGTTCTTGAAGAATATAGGAAAAGCGTTTACCACTTCTGCACCCATATCACGCATCAACACATTCGCAAGTGCGGTGTATGATGCTGGCTTATAAGATACCTTCTTACCTTCTTTTTTAGTGTTCAGACGTTCAATAAAATCTTGCGCATCCTTTTTCGTTATCAGTTTTTTTGATTCAAGGTCTTCTTGACCTTCAAGATGCATCCGTCTTATGTTCTTGAACCTTTTAGAGAAAGCAGTCTTCTTGCCGACGACATCGCGTGATCTCTTGGCACGCTCTTCAATGAACTTGTCAAGACTTGATTTTTTCCGTGCCTTGCTATTCTTATCAAGATAGCTCTTTGTATTCTTACCTAAAAACCAGTCGAGAAAAATCTTGAAACTGCTCTCATCCGTCTCTTTCCCCTTCTCTTCAGAAAGTGGATTAATCTTCTTCTTAGGGAAAAGCGTATAGTATATATTCTGTGCTATCTTATCCATCAAAGGTGTCTCTCCAACTTTCCTACGTTTCGCGAACTCATCCGCAGAGGACTCCCATCCCTTATCACCTTTGGCAGTTTTCTTGCTCCTTTGTGCTGCAATATCCTTCTCGAGCTCTTTCTCTTCGTCTGTCTCGGACACAATAGGTATATCAAACTTATGGGCATCAATATAACTGAAGATCCCTTCACTATACTGCTTCATCTGGCTTACTAAATATGAAATATAATCATCATACATCGCATAGACCTTATACTCATCATAACCTTTCAGGATCTTGGATGAACGTTCCTCAAATTCATCTTGAGAAATCTCGCCATGAGATACTTTTCTTTTCAATTCGTCCATCCGAGACTTGATCCGCTGCTTCTTCTTATAAAGAGAGTAAGATTTCTCAGCCACTTTGCTTATCTGAGAAGAAAAAGATTTGAGCATATCACTATCAAAGGAAGCCTGATTGTATATCTTCCTGTTCGGCCCGTTTGGATCGAAAGCTGAAAATACATGTTTATTTTTCTTGTTCTCACTCCCCATAGTCATCTGCTCGTCCATCAAATCAACCATCAGTAACCCAATTTATCAATAGTTCTACGTAAGCGTATATTGTGCTTTAAAGCCTCCTCTTTCACTAGTTCAAGCTTCAATTCAACATTCTTCTTCTCCTCCTTACTATGAGCCCGTTGCTGCAGGAACTCAGTGTATATATCAATAGAAGCATTAAGCATATTCACTTCATTATATATCTTATTCAGAGTCTTCTCGTCCATCATGGATCATTGCTTTGCCTGTCTTTCTGTCTCTCTATCCCCTGTCACAGCACTCGCTTGAGCATCGTTCATATATCCTTCTTTCTTGTCGTACAGAGGCGTAGCAGATATACCGTACCGTTGCAGTACAGCCTTAGGATTACTATAATACTCATTGACAATGTGTGTGAATTCCTTATAATCAACAACATTGCTCTCGGCAAGCTTCTGGAGAAGTTTTGCCCTTGTGTTAAGTTCCTCCATCACATCATTTGTACTCACACCGATAATCTTGCTGATGAGCTCAAGGGCATAGATATCTGTCTTCATGGATATATCATCAGCCGTTGGATTATAAGTGAATGGTGTCTTGGTTGAGACATCGCCGTTCTCTTTCACATCAAGTATCTCATCCACTTGGCGCAGCCTTCTCACATTATGCTCTCCCACTTTCATATGATTCATGTGGATCACGACATTCATTGATTCTACGAGAGACGCTGGGAGACTGATTGGTGGGGTTGTAAGCCTTTTAACAAGAGCATCAACAGATGAAGCGTGGAAAGTGCTAAAACAGCTATGTCCTGAAGCCATTCCCTGGAACAGTACATATGTCTCCTTATCCCTTACCTCACCGACAATGACATAGTCAGGATTCTGCCTGAAACTCTCCTTTAATAAGTCAAAGAGAGTTATCTCACCATACTTCTCGCCCGTAAGATTCGTTACACCGAAACCGTCTCTGGTGACAGACGGGAGCCAATTATCGTGCGCGATATTCAATTCACGCGTATCCTCTATAGATCCTATCCTCGCTTCAGCAGGAATATAGGAAGCCAAAGAGTTCAGCAAAGTGGTCTTTCCAGAGCCAGTCTCTCCAATAGTTATCATGTTCAGCTTGTGCTCGACACAAAGCCACAGATATGCAAAAACCTCTGGTGATGCGGTCTTCATACGTATCAGGCTTGTAGGCATCCAGGGGTCCTTGGTGAATTTCCTGATAGTGAAAGTTGGACCTCGTGTTGTGACATCCTCACTGTATGTCGCGTTCACCCTCGAACCGTCCGCAAGGGATCCATCAAGGATAGGCTGCGCATACGACACATAACGCCCACATTTCTGTGACAACTTCTCAACAAACTCAGAGAGGTGCTGCCGATCCTTGAAGATGATATTAGTATGTACGTTCCTGAATTTCCTATGAACAACATATATAGGGAAGCCAGCGCCATTGCATTCAATATCTTCGATATAATAATCTCTCAATAATGGTTCTATCTCATTCAGACCGATGAAATCACGGTATATATAGTACATCAATTTCTGGTAAGTCTCCATTGAGACTCTTGTGCCCAGTTCACCCAGGATGGACTGAACATTATGCTCCAAATATTGGACGACCTTCTTATTTTTAGCTGCATTGATGAAACTTATGTTGATCATCTCTTCAAGACCTAATGTGACAAGCCTCAAGATCTCACGTTCCATATCATCAAGCTCTGGCTCATCAACATAATAGATCAACTCTTCCTGCTTATTATCCCAGAAGATGTGACAAGAACAGTGAGGAGGAATCAGATCATATTTCACATTTATCTTCGTATGATCCTTATAATCAGGTATCTGGACAATCTGAGGCCTGAGGTCAAGCTTGAAATACACCTTTGTATTCTTAAGCTCTTCATCCTCATCATCCTGAGAACCATCTTTGCTTTCCTGGTCTTTCTTTTCAAGGATAGAACGAGCACCCTTAGGGGTGTCTTCGGTCTTTTGGTGTTCAGTATCAGTCCCTTGGTTTTCACTGGATGCGTTCGCACCACCGCTAGTACCAGAATTTTTCTTAGCTCTATCAAAAAGTCCCATGATAACCCCTCATCATAAAAATATATTATATAATCAGTAAAGAATGTTTTTAAATATTTCCATTTAATACCTGTCATTTCATTCTATCGCGATGACGAAACCACAGATCAATGTGATCTGAAATTCCTTATCTCAGGCCTTACGAAATCGGCTTCTCCATCTAATATTATATGGAGCTCATAAGAATAATCAAGAAGGCCGTCTTTGTAGATCTCAAGATGTGTGACGTGGGATGACGAACCCAATCTTGTGCCTTCTTTGGTAAGTTCGGTATAACCTATGCCCTGTGAAGACGAATCATCCCCAGAGATGCCAAAAGATATGTCTGGTTCAGTCACATTACCAGTCTCCAACACAGTGACATTTTTTATTATATCACTGGTATTTATCTCTACCTGATCGCTCCGAGTACCTTCCTTCAATAATGATAAGCTTATAAGACTGTTCTCAAGGACATAATGATTTTCTTTCTCTTCTGCAGAGACATCACTATTAGCAGATATCAGAAGATTCCCAACCTTATATGAAGATCTTGGTTCTACTATCTTCGTCTTTGTCTCCATCTCCCAGCGTAGTCCTTCAGCATCAAGAATCATCTCGCCCTGTGAGATCTCAAAAGGAACATAACGTTGAGAACCTCTTCCTTCAGAAGCCACTTGTTCTATGTGCTGGTCCAGCACTAACATCTGATTCTTCATGTTGTTGAATACAGAACGGTCACGCATACCTTCTATAAGTGGAAGACCTGCCTGAAGGATGAAAGCTATGGAGATGGCTGCCACCATAGTATACAAAACTGCAGAAACCCAAATCTGAGATTTTCTATTCATTGTTCAAGTACTCTTTACGAAACCTTCCTTAATAAATTTTGCTATATAAGTCTCAGATATTGTTTCAATGCTCGATAATAGAACATTATGCATCAATCAGCGTCTTGCCAATCCTCATAGGACACGCATGTCATCTTCTCCCTTGAGCAGACCTTAGCCATAGGTTCACAATCGAAAGGAAAGACAGCGAATTCTGTAGAATTAATATCTGATACATCAACCTCTCTCTTATCACCCGGTCTGAAGACGAAAAGTTCTTTGGTTTCACGTTCCGAAGTATCAATATCCACAAAAGTCAACTCGTCCAGGTCATATGAACTGATCCTATTATTCACGACTTCCAACTCGTTCTCATCATTGAAAGCAACATCGAAGAACATCTGATGACAACTTATTGTACGTGATTCATTCTCCTCAACATCAGACATTGAACCTCTATAGATGGTGACCATGTTATGCCCCACCATAACTAATAATGTGATCCCGACTGCACCCAACAGGATTATAAAGAATTTTCTGCTTGCTTCATTCATTTTGATCAACCCAGTCTCCTGAGACGCTCAACCATATTCTGGAGATTTTTCTCTTCATTATACATAGTGCTGACATAAGGGATAGAGCCTATTATTATTGTGGCTAACCCTAGAACAACTAAAAGATTGAAAACACCATCATAACCAGTGAGCAATGCCAAGACACCAAGGAAGATGAAGAAGAAATACAGGAAAATGGCCTTGTTGAGCACAAAGACAGATTTTTCACGTTTCAGCTTTGAGATCTCAAGCTCCATCTCAAAAATCATCGAATCCTGGGAAGTGAAACTCTTAGACTTCTTCTTTCTTGTTCCCGGTCTCTTTTGTCCTTCAGCCATCAGTTCACTTACACCTCAAGACCTCTTCCCATTGTTCCCCATAATCAGAGCATTGAGCAGGTACGTTTGATCCACTCACCATGATTTTAGGGACCACCTGCACAAATTCCACCTGCCCATGTTCAGATGAATCGTATGGAAGCTCAAAACGTTCTATGCCACTTCGCGATAATGAGGTATTATAATCATGATTTTCACCAGAACCTTCAGTACCAAGAATGTTGAAGACGAATCCCTCGAGATTCACAGAACCCCTGTTCTGTATTGTTATCTCAACCTGTTTATCATCATCATTGTAACAGATTCTTGGAGAACCACCAACATGGACTAATTGGACATTCACATTCTGAGAACATGCGATTCTTGTGTCAGAAGTGACTCCTGTCTCTCTTGCAGTATCTTCGACATAAGCACGGCCCCAATTCATGACAACAGCACCAAGTGCTACAGCAAAAGCGATGAGCAGAACGGTGGCGATGAGTGGGGAAATACCCTTCTTGTTCTTCACCCTAAAAAAATTCACTATCGTGGAAAATATCATATCATTCTCACCTTGGAACCAAGTACAAAGTGTCGAAACAGTATCGAAATTCACTCGGATGTTGTATTACCAGTCATTTTCATATTTAAAGATTGTGGTAAAGGCCACATTTTTAATCATCGTCTATTGGAAATAATCTATACCTGTCTCTGTCAACGATTTTTCATAACAATAAATCATATCGTCTTCTGTAATTATGACAGGCACAATCTCAAGCTGATATGTCGTTGATTGCTTCAACACACGTACATTGCGAGTATCAGCAGGCCTTATGTCCACATCATAATCCCTCGAGATAGGGCTCTCAACATATACATCATAAATATTCATTGAAAGCTGGTTCACAGTTATGCTCTCCCTGTTGGTAATATTGAATTCCAGGGACTGTGGATTTTGGCAGATATCTTCTATCCTGATTCTTACCGAATTACATTCGGCAGTATCTGCCATGACACGAAGCTCACCTGCGAACATCTCTCCACGTTCCTCAGACCAAGCGAACATGAATACACTCAAAGCTACTACAAAAGCCAATAGCAAAACCCAAGACAGCCAGATGGCATCTGCCTTCTTAGTTCTCATCATAAGATAATTCCAGGCACAGAGACTTTTAAACTTTTCTGAAATCGCCATAGCTATAAAACCTCGTGTCATCTGGACCATCATTCAGCCGTAATTGATATATTCATCTTCTGATCTCTCGTCATCCCATGATTCTCTAGAGAGAGTCTCCTTGCATTTGTGATATCGTCACCCGAGAACACTATATTATCGTAATGTGCAGACAACATGATCTTCACTGCTTCATCGGGCGATTCAGAGAAACGTTGGCGGGACTCAACAGAAAAATCACCCGATTGCAATTCTTTATCAGCATCAGTCAGGCGCCTATCAGAAACATCCTGTGGGACAAAGAACACATAATCTGACCCCGAACCTGCTCTGCTGTTCATCTGCATGCTACCTTCATCTTTCTCATTGAATCTGGCCTGGTCTGAATCTGAAGCGAATCCGGCTGTATCACTGTTATTATCGTGAGAATAGATAATCTTCTCCAAAACAGAAACTTCTCCGACTTCAGCCATTGAGACATTAAGCAAGATATCATTGACATATATAGGAACATCTTCGATACACATCGTCTCTTCATAACAGACTGTAGCATGATAGACATCTTCATCGACAGGAGCGTTAAACGTCGCCAAGTAAGTGCCATTGCCCCTCTCATTGATAGAATAGTCATCATAATTTTTTCCGTCAAGATAGACTGAGATAGTTGAAAGAGGAACACTTCCCAATGATTCGTCACCATCCGTCAGCTGAAAATCTATGTTCAACTCAGACGATGAGAAAGTCTCGATACCATCATCGTAGCTAGCGCCAGCATATATTCTCTCAGGTTCAGCAGATTCATCAACCGTGAATTGTGAGATTGTGGATGTCACTTCACCGAGCTCGTTATCGCACAACACAATATATTCATAGGATTCATCATTATTTAGGCTCAATGTGGTGTCATGGTATGTTCCACCTGTATATTCGAAGTCAGAGACATTTTCCTCACCAGCAGACCTATAAGAGCACTCAGATGATTTATCTGTCTCAACGCTCAGGACGGGAGAACTTGAGACAATCTTGCCCTGCGGCTTCACATTAAGTATCTCGGGAGGCTCTATGTCAAAGAACTCATCATATTGATCAGAGAATATACTATAAACCCCAGCACCACTTAGCGCCCTGACCCTGAAATGATAAGTTGCACCTTCGGAAGTCTCATAGGCAAAACTATTTCCAGTCACATTTTCAGTATGTACTATATCATTGAAATCATCATCTTTCGCTATGTTCAACTCATAACCAGAGATGCCAGAAGGCGAATGATTCACTTCTGTCCAATTGAAGTTCAATGTGCCTGAACCAGGTACAAGGTCAGTAGCTTTTGGGATTGGTGGTCTTTGATTATCATACTTCAAAACATATGTCTTTGTCCCTGAAGAGAGCATTCCCTCATTGATAGCTTTGATATTGAGATAATATTCTCCTGGGCTGAGACCAGTAAGATATAATGTCCTGTTATTACCAGCAAGGTCTATATTATCGTTGGGCTCGTGATCTGCTTCAGATACCTTATAAGAGAATCCTTTTATCGGGGCGTTTGAGGAATCAGCAAGAATCTCCAAAGAGATGACAGGGTCTGAGAACCAGGTGTTATTCTCAAAAGACTCTTCTATAGAGATTATCTCAGGAGGTTCCGTAACAATCTGGAATGTTGGTGAAAACCCTTCATCAGATATGCCACCTGAAAGCGTCCTTACACCTATAGTATAATTTTTCCCAGGCTGCATGTCAAGTCCATCATGAACGACATCTCTTACCTCTGTATATGTCCTGTTGGTTATATTCTTCCCATCCTCATATATCACATAATCATATGTAGTGCCAGGATCGACAGTCTCATTGTGTGAGATCTCAAATTCTATGTAATCACTTTTACCCCAATACTCAGAAGGTATGTCCACATTAGGTCCATCAATCACAGGAGCATCCATCATGACAGTGGAGTTATACTCTGCAACATTACCTGCAATATCCCTGACCTGATAAGTGATTGTCTTCTCACCATTTATTGGAGAGAGAACCCAAGCCCTTGTATCCTGACAATCCAGAAAATCCTTGTCTTGGATGTCCTCATCCTCATTGGCAAGGCGGCAGGCATCTATACCAGAATCATCATCTGCTGTCATGTGGAGCGTGACCATACGCGAATCGACAGTATCAGCAGGATCATCATCATTAAGCTCAGAGATGAAGATGCTCCCATCAGGAGGTGTTTCATCAACAGTGAGCGTTGCCTCCAGGTCCCATTGATTACCCAAACCATCATCAACATACACAGTGATGTTTATAGAACCTGAACTCAAGTCATCAGCCGCAGTTATGTTAGGGCTGGTATAGACTCCATCATCAAGCTGCTCATCATTCCCCACACCATCATCAGAAAGAGTGACATTGCTTCCACCACCTACAGGTGAAGCATCTACATAAACATCATAACCCAGTTCACCAGAAGAATATATGACATGGAACTGTTCTCCGCCAGAAATATAGTCTCTGTCTATCTCTGCACTACCGATGGGCGAGGGAGGAACTTCTGCATAGATGTTGTCAAGATTGAAAGAACCATAATATACCCATTCACCATATTCCATCTTTCCTGATTGGAGCATGTCATCAGAAATCACTGCAAATTCCAATTCAGCATCAAGGATGTCGCGGGTGGGCTCTATGATCTCTGTATCATACATCACTACATGACTCACATTGGCACATTCAATCTCTGAGGAATTGATGAATGAATTATTGATGTAGACATCATCATCTGTACACCCTTCTATAGAACTATTACCCTCTATAGTGAGATTTTCACCTAATATCACATTATCGCCTATTGTATTCGCCTGCACAACCGCAGACAACAGAATAAAGAGCAAGATTAGCACAAGAGAGCATTTCTCGGGAACAAACATATGCTTCTAATGACCTGTCGCTTTAAATAATTTTTTATGATAGGATAGGATCATCTCGAAGAGATATCGAACAGAGCCTTAAGTTGTACATCATCTTCATCGAAATCGAATGAGTAATAGGAACCATCAACATAAACTTCCATATGACGTTCAGGCCTGAATCCAGTAAAATTGCCATGGGACAACCACTCTCGTTGGTTCGTTGTTATGACTTCGATATCTGTTCCAATGAAATTGGCTACAGTCATGGTATCATCATAAGCTAGCACATATACAAGATCAAACTCGACATTCCTGGACTCTGCATAATCTCTGAATCGATTGACAAAATCAAGATAAGAAGAAGAGATGTCTTCACCTGAACCAGCTGCAGAATTGATC
>JBKGYM010000026.1:0-11377 GCA_046546115.1 Candidatus Woesearchaeota archaeon | reverse complement strand
CACTCGTCAGGAAGCATCGCAGTGAAATTGAATACATCCAGGTAGAACAAGGCCCCTATGAAACCAAGTACCATGATAAAAGCCCAACCATATGTCACAAGAAATTCTACAGCACTCTGAGCCCTCTTTTGCTTCAGCATACTATATCTCTTACTCAGAGGTTTATAAATTTTGATGAAATCTGATCATCCAATATTAGTGAATACATCTCCTTCTATAGTCTGGGTAAATGCCTCACCATGCCTTCTGGGATAATATTCCAACTCAATTGAGACTCTTCGTTTTGTGCCAGGCCTGAGCGACATGCTCTTATACTCACAATCGTTCAGTCGCAGATTCATAAGTGAACTTTCTGACCATTCAGTATTCTCACAATCCAGAAAATCATCCTTTCCACCTTCAGTAGAATATATAGTCTTCCCTTCATCATCGACACAGAAGGGCTCACCATCGTCATAAGCCCTGCAATCCGTAACAACAATCGTCTCATCTAACATATTCTCAAGCCGCAGGAGCACATAGCCATCATCTGTAGAATGGTCACTGGTCTCATTGGTGTCTGAATTCAACACATAGGCTTCACAATTTATACGTCCCCCGTCAAACCTGCAATAACCAGGGAGCCAACTTAAGAAATCAACTACACCAAAACTGTATAAAGCCACCACCACAAGGATACATACAATGAAAGCCCAGCCATAAGTCATCAGGAATTCCATCGCTGATTGGGCCTTTCTCTCCATAGGATTTCCTTGCGTCAGGCGTATATAAATCTTTTGATGTATCATGCTATAAACCAAACTTATATATATGACCTGGGTGTTCTCATGTTCCTGCGCCGATTTTTTTGTCCCCCAGTTTGTAATCACTGGAGAGTGATGGAAAAAACGAAAGATTTATATATCTCCACACCCCATACTACTATTAAGTAAGTATTCCGCTTTGGGGGTGGAAAAATGTTCGATATATTAAACGACAGAGACAATAATACTCTGGAAGAGATAAACAAGACAAAAGAGAAACGTAAGAAGACAGTCAAGACTGTTCTCAGTCGAGGAAAACTAAATAGAGACGAGCTTGATGAGATGTTCCTTGAATGATGACGGTGGACATTTATGGTAAAGCAATATGGACTTAGGGATGAGCCCAAGCAATACGAATTGTGGGAAGAGCTGGAAGATGACAGAATCATGGATTCTGAGCTCAAGAGCATTGATGATGCAATAGAGTCTGCAGATGCTCCCGAAGAACTGAAGTCTAGCTTATCAGGATTGGCAAGGTCTATGAGAAGGGGCAATCCCCGGACCATATCCATAATTCCTCCGGAATCAAGCATACTGAATTACAGGCCAGAAGACCGACTCCCCATAATGAGAGACAGGATACATACACATCTGGGCCACAGCACAGAAGATATGTCTCCTAAGCAGATATATGGAAAATATTTCAGCAGCTTAGAGAGCGAAAAATACCATAAGAGCTAGAAAAAGAAAATTACAATGTCATGATAACAAGGGTGGTAAAGAATGGTAAGAAGAAGCAAGACAGACACGAGGCTTTTCTTGGATATCTCTGAGGAGGATCCTAAGGGCAAGAAGTGGAAAAAGACGGATAAGTGGAAGGACCCTTGGTTCTGAGTTCCACACCCTTTTTTCTAACTTTTTTAAAGGCTCCTTAAGAGTGCCTAAGATAACTGAGATAAATTTATAAACTTCTATCCTAAAGAGACACACATGGTTTCTCCTGAAAACAAAGAAAGCAAGAATACAGTAGCATATCCAGAGACGGAGCTGAAGAAGAGCCATGCGATACAAGCATCACTTCTGAAGAGAATCTTCGCATTCTTGATTGATATGATAATCCTCAATATCTTTGTGTTAGCACCATTCAATAATCTTATAGCAGAGATGATGGGAGAAAGGTCATTCAATAATATCTACCAGAATATGGCCTTAAATCCTGATATCATGACATCCATGACATCCATGACATCCATAGTGATCTCTTCCTCTATTTTGATGCTATTATACTTCATCGTCCTCCAAAGAAAATTCTCACAGACATTGGGTATGATGATCATGAATCTCTATGTCATGAAGATTCCTGAGATATCTCATAGAGCATACAAGACAGGAAGAGAGAAGATAAGTGCTGAAAAGGTAAGAAAACTCAACAGACAGTTCAGACTGAGCTTCTGGGACGCACTGCTCAGAAATCTCTTTCTCATACCGTTTGTACCATTCATGTTCCTATGGTTGGCAGACCCTCTCTTCCTCTTCTTCAATAAGAACTCTCAGAGACTCACTGAATTTGCTTCAAGGACAATGGTGATAGAGATGATAACATACCATGACAATACAATGAACAGGCAGAGGTGGATATGAATGGCAAATAAATGGGCTTACGCAATATTTCTGATCATAGGACTCGCAATACTCTCGTTTCTCATAGCAGGATTCATCGGTGTGATGATTGGGTTTTCATCAGGTGACTATACCAGCACAGGAAATGTGATGCTGATATCACTGTCCGGGCCAATCAGCAATCAACCCACACAAGGGATCATAAGCACTGAGACCTCAACATCCTCTTTCATGTTAGAGAAGCTGAAGAATGCGAAAGAAGACCCTACAATAGAAGCTGTTGTGATATCCATTGATTCACCCGGTGGTGGCGCTGTCGCTTCACACAAAGTTGTTGAAGCGATGAAAAAACTTGATAAGCCATCAGTAACAGTCATCCAGTCAATGGGTGCTTCAGGCGCGTATTGGGTAGCATCCGCATCTGATATGATATATGCTGATCCTCTTTCTATGATAGGCAGCATTGGTGTAACCTCTTCATACCTTGAAGTCTCCGACCTGCTGAAAGATTATAATATAACATATGAACGCCTGGTTTCCGGAGATTTCAAAGACGCAGGATCACCTCTAAGGTCACTGGAAGACGAAGAGCGCGCGGTTTTACAGCGACAGTTAGACCGTGTCCATGAGATCTTCATAGAGGATGTAGCAGATAACAGAGACCTCTCTGATCCACAGATGGAAAATGTGTCAGATGGAAGAGTTTTTCTCGGTGATGAGTCAATAGAACTAGGATTGATTGATAAGCTAGGCGGACTTGATGATGCAAAAAGTCATCTGGAAGACGAACTTAATATTTCAGTAAGGTTCAGGAAAGCCAAAAGAAGCACCTCAATGTTCCCCTTCTTGTCAGGCGTGAGGAAAGATTTCGCTTTCAATTTCGGCAGAGGATTTGCCTCATGGCTCACCGAGGATGAAACTTCAGGTGAGATGATCTCTCTTCGCTGAGACCTGAAAATCTAAAATGTCATTAGGAGATGATGAGAAGGATACTGTAGGTAAAGAGAAAGGTGCGTCCTTTCCCAAATCCAGGACTAAGACAAAAGCAGGCTTCTACATTGAACTCTTCATACTCGCCACCCTGTTTGTCTTGACAATCCTTGATTTTTTTGAGTTGTTGAGTCCTGAACTCCATTACATGGAAAAGATCATGGCTTGGACAGCGATGGGTTATCTCCTCTACAGAGCAAGCCTGTCACACATATTCTTCGGAGAAAGATACCCATTCTTTGATGCTACGATTGTCATCGGCTATTTCGCCATGGTGTTGAACAACTTAATACATTATGCGAGAATCTTCCATGATGAGATGGAAGGCGGTGAGATGGTCTTTGATGAAGAGTCGGGAGTCTTCGTGCAGGAAGCTATCACACATGGCCATCATGTGGTCCCGGAATATCTCGCGAATTTTTATGGATTCCTTGTCGAGCATGAGCCACTCATCATCATCATAGGATTCTTTGTTGGATTCACCATACTGGGCCTTTTAGCGATATATGTAGGTAAGGCCATCGAGATCAGATCCCCATCATTATTAGACGGCATAGGTATTCATGGTCAGAGCACATCACTGGGTGGCTCATTGGCCAGATCATTGCTCTGCATGACAATCTTCATCGGATTCTTTGTGATTGTATTCAAGATAATGATGGAATGGCTGGCTGTCGCAGTGCATGCTCCGCTCATAATGATTGGATTTGTCATATATTTTTTCGGCGGGAATCTGGGCGTGAGTGAACGCATAGAGAAGATCAGCACATATGGTGATGAGTTCTATGAGGAATTCATTGAACTTTTCAAAAAAAAGAAGACGTTGGTATGGGGCATAGCTGGGATGCTGGTGCTTCATCTTCTGACAGACATACCCAATCTCATGTTTCCTTATCTTTTTGGGATAACCGATACAATGTATCACGGTGCTGTTCTTGATTTCACAGTTTGGGAGGTCATACTGGAAGCGATTCAGGGAATGGGATTATACGAGCAAACGATGCTGTGGGCCGGTTATTCACTTAACATACTGGGCATACTATTTCTCATGGTAGCTCCCGCTTATATATGGTACCACATATACAAGGAGAGTGAATTCGATATGAATCCTGTACTCTTCTTCATCTTCGGAGCTTCAGTCACATATTATCTCTTGAATCCTGTTTTCATAGTAGAGATGATCGATTCACCAGTCTTGGTCGGAGTAGGGATGGGCTTCAATGAGATTTCTCCTTCCTTACATTACCTCCTGATCAGTCTTGGCGTTG
Organism: Candidatus Woesearchaeota archaeon; assembly: GCA_046546115.1. Taxonomy (GTDB): domain Archaea; phylum Nanobdellota; class Nanobdellia; order Woesearchaeales; family CAZJJJ01; genus CAZJJJ01. The sequence continues at coordinate 6,756 of JBKGYM010000026.1, read as the reverse complement.
GAATTATTTTCATGATATCTTCTTTCTTCTATTATCCTGAAAAGATATTTGTGATGATATCCGTGATTTTCACACAATTGTTCTTCCTGAGACATATGTATTATTATCTGGTGACCAGCGTTAATCTATATGGTGAACATATAATGACAGCAATAGCAGAAGGACCATATGCCAACATACTTTTCATGGGATCCATAGGCCTGGTGACGATAGCATTCTACTCACTGGGGCCCATAGGTTATATAGTTAAGACATGGAAATGAAACTGTTGAAGGCAAACATAGCTTTTGAGAACTCCATTATCTTACCCAGAGTCATCGCTTACTGATGACGATTGTTCACGACACAGTAAACAGAAATTTTTATATATGAATTGCATCTGTAGAGTTAATGGAACACAATATATTGTGCAGTCACCACATGGTGAACACAATATAAGGTGTTTTTGGCTAAAAGTTTTCAGTGTGGTCATCTGAACGAGAACACTGCACTTGTGCCTTATTTTGAATTGGAGGGATTGAATATGTCGGAGATTTTTATGAAGATAGAGAAACGGGATGGTAGTGTCACAGACTTCAACAGAGATAACATCACAGAAGCCATTTTTCAGGCAGCTAAAGCTGTGGGTGGCCACGACAGGGAAACATCGATTGATCTTACTGAGAAAGTTCTTTACTTCATGAAAGGATCACTTGGAAAGAAGATACCTAATGTAGAAGACGTACAAGACGCTGTAGAGCAAGTCCTTATCGAAGAAGGACACGCTAAAACAGCCAAAGCCTACATCCTCCATAGAGAACAGCATAAGAAACTGAGAGAGAACAAAAAGATAATGTTTGACGTTGTGGATGTGATGGATGGTTACCTAAGGCAATCAGACTGGCGGGTGAACGAGAACAGTAATATGAATTACTCCCATTCAGGACTTCTTCTGCACATTGCCGGTAGTGTGATCGCGAATTATACACTTAATAATGTCTATCCTTCCAAGATTGCAGAAGCCCACAAGAAAGGTGATTTCCATATCCATGACCTTAGCATGGGAATCGCAGGTTACTGTGCAGGATGGAGTATAAGGCAAGTCTTAGAGGAAGGATTCAATGGCGTCGCAGGAAAGACGAGCTCAAAACCACCAAAGCATTTCGGTTCAGCACTATGGCAACTCATAAACTTTCTGGGCACATTGCAGAATGAATGGGCTGGTGCGATGGCTTTCAGCTCATTTGATACCTATCTTGCACCATTCGTCAAATCAGACAACATGAGCTACAGGGAAGTGAAGCAGAATCTTCAAGGTTTCGTATTCAATATGAATGTGCCTACAAGATGGGGAGGCCAGACTCCTTTTTCCAATATAACACTTGACTGGGTCATACCAAAGGATATGCGTGAAAAGAGGCCGAAGGTAGGCGGAATAGAGCAGGACTTCACATACCAAGATTGTCAAGATGAAGCGGATCTGATAAATAAAGCATTCATGGAGATCATGATGGAGGGAGATTCAGACGGAAGAGTTTTCACATTCCCTATCCCAACATACAACATAACAAAAGATTTTGATTGGGACTCAGACAACGCTAAGCTCCTCTTCCAGATGACATCGAAATATGGCACTCCATATTTCCAGAATTTCATCAATTCTACACTTGATCCTGGTGACGTACGTAGTATGTGCTGTAGGCTCCAGATGGATATGAGAGAGCTAAAGCAGAGAGGTGGCGGACTCTTCGGAAGTGTTGAGATGACAGGATCAGTAGGCGTAGTCACGATAAATCTGCCCAGAATAGGATATAATTCGAAAGACAAGGAAGAGCTTTTCAACAGGATTGAGAACTTGATGGAACTCGCCAAGGAATCATTAGAGATAAAGAGGAAAGTCATAAATTCTAATCTTGAGAATGGGCTCTTGCCGTATACTAAGAGGTATCTTGGAACTCTGGATAACCATTTCAGCACAATAGGCCTGGTCGGCATGAATGAGATGCTAAGAAATTTTCTGAGTACAGATATAACATCGAAAGAGGGTCAGCAATTCGCCAAAGAGGTTCTCAGCTTCATGCGAGAAAGGCTTAAAGATTTCCAGGAGGAGACAGGACACATATATAATCTGGAGGCAACACCTGCTGAAGGAACAGCATACAGACTTGCAAGGAAAGACAAAGAGCTCTATCCAGAGATCCTGACAGCTGGCGAGGAAGAACCATATTATACTAATTCCACACAACTTCCTGTTGGCCATACCCAAGACATCTTTGAAGCGCTCGAGCTACAGGATGAATTGCAGAGTATGTACACAGGAGGTACTGTGATGCATGGTTTCATGGGAGAGAAGGTCAGCGATGAAGAGACATGCAAAGAGCTGGTAAAAAAGATAGCGTATAATTTCACGTTACCATATTTTACCATAACACCAACGTTCAGTATATGTAAAAAGCATGGATACATCTCCGGTGAATATCACGAATGCCCGACCTGCTCCTCTCCCACTGAAGTATATAGCAGGGTTGTAGGTTACCATAGGCCTGTACAGAACTGGAATAAAGGGAAGAAAGAGGAGTTCAAGGACAGGAGTGCATTCACAGAAGACAAGTCATTCAGCAACAGCATTGCCAAGAGTGAACTGCCCGAGGTGACTGAGGCATCCCCTGGCAAAAGCACAACTTCAAGAACCTGTTGAGCACAAATGATATTCAGCGGCATCCAAAGGACGAGCACTAATGATTTCCCAGGAAGGCTATGTACAGTGCTCTTCCTGGGAGGTTGTCCCTTCAGATGCCACTATTGTCATAATAAAGAACTTGTGCTGCCTGAATTGATTGACAAGAATGAGCAGATTGCAGATGATGAGGTCATGTCAAAGCTTGATGCCAGAAAATATCTTGTCGATGCTGTATCGATCACAGGGGGCGAAGTAACAATACATGACGACCTTCCTGACTTCATTGACAAGCTCAAGACATCAGGTTATAAGGTGAAGATAGATACAAACGGTGTCAACCCGCATATGTTGAAGAAAGTGCTCCCTATGCTCGATTATGTGGCGATGGATGTCAAAGCTCCATTGGAGCATACTTCCTACAAGAAGATCACTGGAACAGATGTCAACATCGAGAAGATACAAGATAGCATAAATTACATCATGGATTCCGGAACAGATTATGAGTTCAGGACGACAGTTGTACCTGATCTTTTCACTGAAGATATGTTCCATGAGCTTGGCAGGCAACTCACGGGAGCACGACGTCTTGTGCTGCAAGGGTTCAGGAATGGAAAGACATTGAATCCAGATTTCTCTGATGCCAGGATGTACAGCGAAAAGGAACTAGAAAAAATACGCTCGGTCATGCTAAAATATCTTGATGATGTCCAGGTACGATGATTTCTCTTAGCCATTATTTCCCTATGCCCTCGTAGGTGAATCCCTCTTTCTCAAACTCATCTCTCGTGTAGATATTCCGACCATCAATTACAAGAGGATCACTCATGAGCTCCCGCATGCGTTTCTTGCTCATACCCTTGAACTCATCCCATTGAGTGGCAATGATAACCGCATCACAGCCAACAAGCGCATCATATGGGTCTTTCGCATAATATATCTCATCTCCCAGCGATTTTTTGGCATTCTCATTAGCAATTGGATCAAAGGCTCTTATCTTAGCTCCATCTTCGAGAAGACGTTTGATTATGCTCAATGCTGGTGATTCTCTTATATCGTCAGTCTTAGGTTTGAAAGCAAGCCCAAGGATTCCAATGTTCTTCCCTTCTAGTACCCCTAAGTGCTTCTGAAGCTTCTCAATGACGACATATCTTTGTCTGGTATTGACCTCATCAGTCGCCTTGATTATATCAAGTGAACAATCAAAGCTCTCTGCAGTCCGCATGAGCGCCCTGACATCCTTAGGAAAACAGGAACCACCATAACCTATGCCAGATTGAAGAAACCTATGACCAATCCGATTGTCGAGCGCTATACCTTTATAGACTTCATCAATATCAGCACCAACATCCTCACAAAGATTTGCAATCTCATTGATGAAAGATATCTTCGTTGCAAGAAAAGAATTGGCAGTATATTTTATCATCTCCGCAGACTTGATATCTGTGTGTAGAATTGGCTGATGGATTCGTTCTAATGGCTTCATTAGCTCATGCAGAATCTCTTTGGTAGATTTGGACTCAGTACCTATGATCACTCGATCAGGATTCATAAAATCCTTTACTGCAGTACCTTCCTTGAGAAACTCAGGTATAGATGCAACCTCGATATCATATCCGGAGTTTCTCTTCAAAAGATCTTTTATCTTATGATTGGTTCCCACAGGTACAGTGCTCTTGGTGACCACTATGGACGATTCTTCAAGTGATAGAGCGACTTTCTCAGCTGCCTTGAACAGGCAGGAAAGATCTGCAGAACCATCATCACCCTGTGGTGTGCCTACACAAAGAAAAGTGATATCAGAGAATCTCACAGCTTCTGCCATGTCAAGAACAAAAGAAAGACGTCCCTCATAGATATTCTTCTTTATCAGTTCCTGCAGGCCTGGCTCATATATGGGTGAATCACCTTTTTTGAGCATCTCCATCTTGTCTTTGTCCTTATCAGTACAGAGAACATCATTACCAAGTTCCGAGAGGCAAGTCCCTGTAACAAGCCCCACATAACCAGTTCCAATAATTGCTAACTTCATAAGATGTGGATTCAAAGAGCTTTAAAAAAAATTATGAATCCCAGATATGTATCTACATTTCATAAGAGTGAGATAAATTTGTCAAAACAGTACAGAATCAATCATCAAAAAGAAAGGGTGAACTGCGCAACTGGTAGTTCGGTTGACACACTGTGCTACATTCGCTCCGCTCAATAGCACTAGAAAAACAAACATCAAAAAGAAAGGGTGAACAGCGATCCTAGTTTCCCGTTTGAAAACAGTACTGCTAGGAACGTCGGTCTGCTTGACTTCCGTGTTCGAAATGGGTACGGGTAGTTCCAGACCACTCTGGCCGTTCTAAAACGAGAAAATCTCAAAGTATTTATAAAACTTTCTCTAGTCCAACATATCAGAAAAAAGAATTTTTCACTAATTGATTCCTAGCTCTGCTTGAAGTGAAGGCATAAGCAAGTTTTCTTCAACAAATTCTGCATCAATTGTCATCACAAACTTCCCATCTGGTCCAATTTCCTCTTCAAATGGTAGGGCCCTTATATTGCTGGAGGAGAGTAACACATCTGCAGCAGTCAATCCTCTTACCAAGTTCATGGTGGCGTCCTGTCTGGCCTGTGATCTCACTCTATTATTATTCTCCATCACAACAACGAACTTGTCATTCTCTGTATTTCCGGATTCAGCATTAAGATAGTATACACCTGTCCTATAATTTCCATTATCTTCAATCTCTGACATGTTTCTGACCTGGTTTCTACCAGCAAACTGATTCAGATTTTGGTATCTTGTCTCTACCATCTCAATCTGAGAATCTGTCAACCCATTGCTCCGGTTCTCATTGGACTGAGCTTCATCAGCAGATGCTCCAAAGGCTGCCAGACTCATTGCAACTGCGATTATAGCTACTTTAAATCCCTTGATGAATCTTCTCATACTCTCTGATAAAGAAAAAAGCCCTTTCTCAGCCTTAAAAGTCTCAGCCATATCATCTCTTGTATTATGGCTCAGTTTGCTCACATCATGGACATCGTCTGAGTTGATATCCTCATTTATCATCCCCAGCCTTCTGTGCAATTCACCATTCCGTGATGCATAGTATAAAAGACGCTGTTCAATAGCTTGTGTGTTAGATAAGATCTTCTCTGCATCACTAATATAGGCATCCAGGTCTTGTATTCTTTGTTCTGCCTGATTAATATCTTGAACCAGTCCATCCCTCTTATAAAACTGCTTGACAGTTTTGTGTTCCTTGCTGAGGTTGTCAAGCTCACTGATCTTCTGTTTGCGTCTTTTTATTACTCCCTTGAGTTGCTTTATCTCTTTTCTGGAAGTTGATATCATGCTCTGATAAGGCCGTAATATTCTTTTTATGAATCTATATATCTTCCTTGTTTCTCTCTGTACACGCATATCGGAAGACTTTAATTGGTCATAAATCCTCTTGACCTCTTCCTTACTCTCCGCAGAGTCAAGTCTGGGCAGCAGTTCGTCGATATTTGTAAGATCTCGATGCATCACTTTGAGAAAATCTTCTTCCTTATCAAGACCAGATTCTGCCTCTTCCTGATAACTTTCGATTTTTGAAGTATAAGCTTCTTTTGACATGTATCGGACATGGAAGATTTACTTTATAAAACTTTCCTAATGAGAAGAATCATAGATCCAGGTTGATCGCTTCTTTGGAGTTATCATCTATGAACTTTCTCCTTGGCTCGACATGCTCGCCCATAAGCACTGTGAAGATCTCATCAGCAAGAACTGCATCATCAACCATTATCCTCTTCAATGACCTGCTTTCAGGATCCATGGTCGTCTCCCACAGTTGCTGAGGATTCATCTCACCAAGGCCCTTATATCTCTGTACAGAGATACCATCTGAGCCACCTAACTCTCTCACTATCTTATCCTTCTCTTCCTCATCAAAGGCATAAACCTTCTTCTGTCCTTTCTTTATCTGATACAATGGTGATAATGCCACATAGAGATAACCATGCTCGATGATCTCTGGCATATATCTGAAAAAGAATGTCAGTAACAAAGTAGTTATATGATTACCATCCGTGTCAGCATCTGTCATGATTATGATGCGATG
>JBKGYM010000025.1:0-11762 GCA_046546115.1 Candidatus Woesearchaeota archaeon | reverse complement strand
GACTCTCCTCAAGCTTCAGTAACATTTATTAATGACGCGTTTGTTCTAAGGGTCATGGCTAAATCTGGTTCGGGTCTTACGCGGAAGAAGATCCAGAAGAGACAGTATTTTTCATCTGTGGAAAGGAAGGATGAGAAAGGTGAGCAGAATAAACATTCAGATTCTCATAGTGTAGCCAGAGAACAGCATGGAACACATGCTGGAAAGGCCAGAAACCCAATCCAGACAATATATGAGGACCACTATAAGGGATTGATGCTCATCCCTTTGTTTATTTTCGTCATAGCTCTGTCTATCATTGGTTTCACAGTGGCCACAACAGGTAATATGATGGATCTTGGAGTCTCCATAACGGGAGGTATATCTATGACCATCCCTGATGTCGGCGATTTTGATCCCGTTGAGGTGGAAGAGGAGATACTTTCCAGACATCCAGATGCGGACCTGACTGTAAGACGTCTAGTGTCACAGGAATCCATAGGTGTGTCTATTGAGGCGTCAGGGATAGAGGGTGATGACATGCATCCACTCATGAGGGATGTGTTTGGCGAGTTCAGTGATTATTCATTAGAGGAGACAGGTTCTTCATTGGGTGAAGCATTCTTCAGACAGTCGTTGATTGCGTTGGTTTTTGCTTTCGCGTTGATGGGTGGTGTCGTGTTCTTGTCTTTCAGGGTTTTTGTACCTTCTGTTGCAGTGATGCTATCAGCTTTCTTTGATATTGTTGTCACCGTGGCGATTGTCAATATATTGGGGATCACGGTCTCGACAGCAGGTCTTGTTGCATTCCTTATGCTCATAGGATACTCTGTAGACACAGATATACTCATGTCTTCAAAGATGCTCAAAGGATCTTTCAGGGACACGCTTAAGAACCTATACTCCGCCATGCGCACAGGATTGATGATGGAAGCGACAACTGTAGCTGTGCTTGTTGTAGGGATTGTATTCTCAAATTCAGATGTGCTGATACAGATAATGACCATAGTGCTTATCGGTATTTTGGTGGATCTTTTGAGTACATGGATACAGAATTCAGGCATGCTGAGATGGTATCTCGAGCGACAGGAGAACACAAGCCACAGTTCACGATGATAAAGAATGGATGATGGATGATTGATATGGGAAAGATGAAGATGTTGTTGAAAGATTACAGGATAATCCTTTTATTATCTGTGCTTATCTTATCATTCCTTGCCATCTCTCCAACATTTGAGGGCACGGATCGGCTTGCTATACGTAGTGTGGCACAAGACAGTGCTGCTGAGATGGCGGGTATAGAATCTCCTGAGCAGAATATCCTTCCTACGCAACACGATGTACTCATCTCTATAAATCAACAGGACATCCATTCTTTGGAGGACTATTATGAGATTGTCAACAATCTTGAGCCTAACCAGACCATCACGTTGCAGACAAGAGATTCAAGGTTGCCATACACCTTGACGACAGAACCTGAATTGAACGAGACAGTAATTGGCAATGAGACTGAGCTTGTCAATAAGACCAATCAGACAACTAATGAGACATATCAGGTAGAAGAGGAGATCCCTGTGATTGATGGTAATGTCACGGGTGTTGAGGATATCGGGTTATCACTCTTTCCTGCGCCTAAGAGCAATATAAGATTCGGGCTTGATCTCCAGGGTGGTGTAAGGGTTATGCTTGAGCCTGACGAGCCAGTCACGGAGTCAGAGATGTCTATAATGATCTCCAATCTCGAGCAAAGGCTTAATGTTTATGGCATGAGTGATATCAATGTCCGTGATGCGACTGACCTCGAAGGGAACCAGTACATCATTGTTGAGATACCTGGTGCAGATGAGGAAGAAGTGCGGTCTCTTGTTGGTGATCAAGGAAAATTTGAAGCTAAGATAGGAGATGAGACCGCTTTTACAGGCGGAGATGACATCCGCAGGGTGTGCAGGACTGCAGAATGTTCAGGTCTCGATACGCAACAGCCATGTCAACAGGATGAGAATGGTGATTGGTTCTGCAGTTTCAGGTTCGCTATCACTTTATCGAATGATGCTGCTGAGAACCAGGCTGATCTTACAGAGGATCTTGATATAGTCTATGAGAATGGTCAGGAATTCCTTTCAGAGAACTTGACCTTGTACTTGGATGGTGAAGAAGTTGATTCTTTACGGATAGGAGCTGACTTACGAGGTCAATCTGGCACTGAGATTTCCATATCAGGCTCAGGTGTTGGAAATAACAGAGAGGCAGCTGCAGAGGATGCCTTGGCGAACATGCGTCAGATGCAGACATACCTCATAACTGGTTCTTTGCCGGTGAGCCTTACGACCGTCAAGACGGACGCTATCTCTCCAGTCTTTGGTCAAGAGTTCATAGATAATATCGTCTTCATAGGCCTGCTTGGATTACTTACAGTGTCTGTTGTTGTTCTTGTGAGATACAGGAAGGTGAAAATCGTCTTACCCATGGTTGGAGCGATGATCGCCCAGGTGATCGCAATCCTGGGAATTGCCGCACTCATGAGGTGGAATCTTGATATTGCTGCGATGGTGGGAGTCATAATCTCTTTGGGAAGCAGTGTGGATCATCTAATCGTCATAACCGATTCTGTGTTAAGTGGTGATAAAGGAAAGAACACCTCTTGGAAAGAGAAGATCAAAGGCGCGTTCTCTATCATATTCACTGCTTATTTCACGACAGTGACTGCGATGGCACTCTTGTTCGTGGCTGGCGCAGGGATCTTGAGAGGTTTTGCATTGACGACCATCCTTGGTGTCTCTGTAGGTGTCCTTTTGACAAGGCCGGCTTTCTCCGTAGTCATAAAGGCCTTGCTTGAAGAATAGTTGCTTGCATACGACCGAATAATATTAAAAGTATGATTGTATCTTGGATCTATGGCTCCCAAAAAGATAAGCACAATCGTCTTTGATTTCGATGGTGTCTTGAGCGCTGATAATACTGAAGATATCCTCAGGAGATCATCCTTGCCTGTTGACGGAGCTTTATTGTATAACAGGATGATTGCTTCTCGACCTTTCTATGAGTGCATGAAAGGCAGGATATCTTTCACAGAGTTCAAGACAAGCTTGGTAGAGATCGCTGATACGAGTGCTGAGGTTGCTGAGGAGATTGTTCGTAGTATCATAGAGGAAAGAGGGATAAGTCACTCTGTGCTCAATGTTGTCAGACGATTGAAAGATGCCGGATTTATACTCGTGTTGCATTCTGACATGATGAAAGTCCCGTTTGATGCATGGACTAGAAAATTCTCGTTGAAGGATAACTTTGACCATCTTATATGCTCTGCGTATATGGGAACATTGAAGAATGATCCGGAGACTTATGATAAGGTACTCAGTTTCCTTGAGGCAGCGCCTGAAGAAGTGCTTTATGTTGATGATAGTAAGGCGAACATATATACGGCGAAGGCCAAAGGGATGCACGGGATTGTTTTTAGGAGTGCGGAGACTTTGCTCGTTGAGTTAGGAAAGATGGGCCTGCTTTCTTCATGATGATACTGTTTGACGATAAATATTCTATTCCGCTGGTTCACTAAAACATTTATATACAATCTATACAACGCGTACTTATGGCCGATGAAGGCGATATATACAAGGCTTTTGCAGAAAACATCTGGCAGAATGATCCTTATAATGCTCCTGATAGGATAAGATGGCATTCAAGCGGGTATCATATATCAGAAAATTCACTTACGCTGGAGGATGCTCTTGAGGATGCGATGGAAGCTCTTGATGTCAATCCTGTCTCGTGCGGTATTGATGTAGATATAGGGGTCTGGCAGGAAAGATATCTCTCTGATCCAGGGATGCTTTCTGCGATGGCTTCTACAATATATGATAATTTAAAGGTGTATGGGAACTATTCTTTTACTGATGATGTTGAATGGTATAAAGAAGCCAAAAGATTCTTATCTGGATATCTTTGATTGTTTCACATAACATTTAAATAACATGTATCTTACCAGGAACCTATGGGTGGTAAGGCTAATGTCTTGAAGTATTCTGCACTTATCTTAGTCTTATTGCTATTGTTCTTCACAGGGACCATCTCCAGGATATTCACTGACTTATTATGGTTCAGGAATATTGGGCTTGAATCTGTTTTCACGATTGAGATCTTTTCGAGGATTGGACTTCTGGTCTCTGGCGCACTTCTTTTCTTTGCTATTGTTGCATCAAACCTCTATCTGGCGAAGAAGAATCACTCAGAAAGCAAGAGCGCTTTCTATCCTATGCTTGCTGTCCTTGGTTTCTTCTCGCTCATGGCGGGATTAGTCGTTTCAGAATCTTGGCTGGATATCCTGCGATTCTTCAGCATGGAAGAATTCGGCATAATTGATCCAATCTTCAATAAGGATGCATCATTCTATGTCTTTGTAGTGCCATTCCTCAATGTGCTGTGGTCTTTCCTATTTGGGGCATTCTTCATATCGATGGTTATGACATCACTCTTCTATCTCAAGAGTTATCTATCAACGATGTTCAATCAGGAGGTTGATCCTAATACTGGTATGGTGAATGTAAATGTGGCGAGCAAGAAGCCAAAGCTTAAGAGATATATGCTCAATCACCTCGGTGTGCTCCTTTCATTGATCTTCATACTTCTTGGCGCAAGGCATTATATATCCAGATATGCTGTCATGTATTCTCCTATGGGTCTTGTCACTGGTGCAGGTTATACTGATGCTAACATCCTTATCCCGGTCATGACAATCATGATGGTTTTCGCTTTGGTTGTAGGCGTGGCATTGCTTGTATATCTCTTTGTGATCCCTGGGAAATCGAAAGTCAGGAAGAGGCATATCATGCTAGGGGTCGTGATCTTATATCTGGTTTTCCTGATGCTCGGTCAAGGGGTCATTCCGGCTGTATACCAGTCTTTGGCTGTGGAACCCAATGAATTCACGCTTGAAAAGGAATATCTCGCTCATAATATAAATTTCACAAGAATGGCTTATGGCCTTGACAGGGTCAAAGAGATACCTTATTTCCCAGGTAATATGTCGATGGATTCTATTGAGGAGTCCCGTGCGACAATCGACAATGCGAGGGTTGTGGATTATAGGCCTGTGACTGACACCTATAAGCAGACCCAGGAGATCAGGCTCTACTATGATCTTTCGAACCTTGACATTGACAGATATACAATAGATGATGATTATATCCAGACTGTGGTGGCACCAAGGGAACTTGATCAGGAACAATTGACCTCGACAGCGAAGACATGGGTCAATCAGAAGCTGGTCTTCACACACGGCTTCGGCCTCGTCATGAGTCCTGTGAACAAAGTGGATGAAGAAGGGCTTCCTGATTATATCATACAGGATGTTCCACCTTCATATGAGGTAGAGGATGATAACATAAGGATGAGCAATCCAAGGATCTACTATGGCCACAAGACAGAGAACTATGTTGTCACTAACACAGACACACCTGAATTTGATTATCCTGTTAGTGGTGAGAACGCATTCCATTCTTATGAAGGTGAAGGCGGTATCGTCCTAGACAGTCTGTTCAAGAGGCTCATGACAGCGATACGCTTCGGAGATATCCAGATGCTATTCTCTTCTGAGATCAATGAGGACAGCAGACTGATGTTCTACAGGAATGTACAGGAGAGGATAAAACGGGTGGCGCCTTTCTTGAATCTTGACGGCGATCCATACATGGTTATCTCGGATGGGACGCTGAAGTGGATACAGGACGCTTATACTACGACACCTTTCTTCCCATATTCTGAGAGGACTGGCGATATAAATTATATGAGGAACTCTGTTAAGATTGTTCTTGATGCTTATGAAGGGAAGATGGATTTCTACATCGCTGAACCTGATGATCCCATCGTGAATACCTATGCGAATATATTTGAGGATCTCTTCACAGATATGGAAGAGATGCCAGAATCATTGAGGGATCATGTAAGATATCCTGAAGACCTATTCGCCATCCAGTCGCAGAAGATGAAGACATATCATATGGAATCACCGAACGCTTTCTACAACAAGGAAGATGCATGGGAGCGGCCGACTGAGATATACGGTCGCGGGAGAGAGATGATCATGGAGCCGTATTATATGATAATGTCACTGCCAGGGATCAACAAAGGTCAGGAATTTGTCATGATGACACCATTCACACCTGAAAGACGCAATAATATGATATCGTGGCTTGCCGGTCGTTCTGATGGTGAAGATTATGGTGAATTGGTACTCTACAGCCTACCTAAGGATAAGTTATACTATGGCCCATTGCAGGTGGAAGCACGCATAGACCAGAATCCAGAGATCTCTGAGCAACTCACTCTCTGGGATCAGCAGGGTTCAACGGTCATACGTGGCAATATGCTCGTCATACCGTTGGAAGACAGCTTTCTATATGTTGAACCATTATATATACAAGCAGACAGTGGCAGGATACCTGAGATGCGCCGTGTCATCATCTCAGATGGCAGGGGCGTCGCGATGGGTCTGGATCTCGAAGATGCGCTGCAGAGACTGCTTGTAGAGGAAGAGATAGGTGTCCTCCCCGATGTTATAGAAGATGTCCCAGAAGATGTCATGGAGGATATCGGTGTTGGTGGCAAAGACCTTGAAGAAGCTTCTGATCATTATGATGCTATAATGGATGCTATGCGTGACGGTGACTGGGAGAGATTCGGCGAGGATTTCAACGAGCTTGGTGAGATTCTAGGATAGATCAATTATGGGATGTCTTACTATGAAGATCTCAATCTAGTTTACGTTCTTAGTGTCCTTTGTCCTTTCTCTTCTATATTTCCTAATTTCACGCCCAAAAGTCTGACTCCAGTCCTGCTCGTGATGGTTCTCCTGAACAGGTCCAATGAATTCCTCTTTATGGCTTCAAGATCATTGGATGGTGTCTTCAGGCTCTTATCCCTAGTTATAGTGCTGAAATCCGAGTATTTGATCTTTATCGACACTGTCTTGAAGAATCCATCTTCGAGGTCTTCGTATACATCGCTGCAGAGCTCTATGATTTTGTCCTCCAGCTCTATTATGTTGGTTGTGTTATTCTCCAATGTGCTCTCTCTGCTCACGGATTTTCTTGGACCACTGTGCTCGATGGAGTTCGTGTAATCTCCTTGTGCGAGCCTCTTATAGAATAAGCCATTGTTACCGAATTCTTCATAGAGTTCAGCGTTGCTCTTCTCTAAGAAATCCCCTATGTAATGCAAATCCCTGTCCTTATAAGCTTCTTCAGAGACCTTGCCTATCCCAGGTATCTTTGAGATCGGCATCTCTCTCAAAAACTCTTTTGTGTCTTCTACTATTGTTATCCCACCAGGTTTCTTGTGATCGGATGCGATCTTCGCTACAATCGTTGAGGCTGCAATGCCGATTGAACATGTCAGTCCAGTCTCAATCTCGATTGTCCTTTTCATTGTGTCTGCCATGGCTTCTTTCGTCTCGAATCTGCTGAAAAGCTCTGTCACATCCAGATATGCTTCATCTATCGACATCTGTCTGATTGTATCAGAGAATTTGGCAAGGATGCTCATTACTCTCTTCGATTCTTCTCTGTATAGCTTTCCATCGACAGGTAGGAAAATCCCGTCTGGGCATCTTTTCCTTGCTAACGCTATAGGTGTGGCTGAAAACACACCATGATCTCTTGCCTTATAGCTGGCTGCTGAGACCACACCCTTATGGCCTATACCTCCGACAATCACTGGTTTCCCTTTCAATTCAGGCTTTCTTTTCATCTCACAGGCACAGAAAAAGCAGTCCATGTCTATATGTGCGATCACCCTGCCCATATCCATGGTCACTCCTCGGAGATATTTATTGGTTTTCCTGTTTTTCGTGATATTAAGAGAAAAATTTAAAACAAGGGCAAGGTTATTTCCCCATAGAAAACGAGTTCTGCTTGTTTTTGTATGAGCAAGGTGATGTTTATGGCTATAAAAGAAGGAGATAAAGTGAAGATAGATTATACCGGTAAATTTGAGGATGGAACTGTCTTCGATACGTCGAAGCATGATGAGCATTCTCACCCGCTTGAATTTGAAGTCGGGAAAGGTATGATCATAAAAGGTCTGGAAGAAGAGATTGTTGGTATGGAGAAAGACCAGGAGAAGCAGATCAATGTACCTAAGGATAAAGGTTATGGCGACAGGAACGAGAATCTTATCGTTGACATACCTAAGGATAAGCTTCCTAAAGATAAGGAAGTCACCCCGGGAATGATGCTTCTCATGGCAGCGGAAGATGGAAAACAGATGCCCGCTGTAGTCCTAGAAGTCGGTGATGAGCAGGTCAAGATTGATTTGAATCATCCGCTGGCAGGAAAGGACCTTGTCTTTGATATCAAAGTAGTAGATATCCAGTCCGGAGACTCTAAGGAAGATTCTAATAAGGAATCTGGCGAAGAGTCTAAAGAGGCTTCTAAGGACAGCTCAGATGATGAGCAGTAGAGGTCGTGATTTCTTTTTTCTTTTTTCATAATTATTTTTTATTTTCTAGAACCTTCTACAAAAGTTATTTAAAGAGTCATTTTCTCTTTGCCTGAACAAGCAATATATGGAGGTCATTCTTATGTATGATACAATAATAATAGGAGCAGGTATTGGAGGCCTGACCGCAGGTATATACGCTGCAAGGAAGAAAATGAGTTTTGAGCTGTTGTCTACTGAGTTCGGGGGACAGTTCAATGATAGTGGCGAAGTCCTTAATTATCCTGGGATTGTGAAGACGACAGGGACTGAGTTTGCTGGCATAATGAAGGAACAGATGAAGTTCAATGGATTCGACATGAAACCAGAGACTGTCACATCATTGGAAGGACATGAAGGTGATTATAGGGTTGTCACAGACAAGAGCACATATGACACGAAGACTGTCATCATCGCTTCAGGAGCACGCGCGAGGAAACTTAACATAAAAGGTGAATCAGAATTCTTCAATAAGGGCTTGACGTATTGTGCTATATGCGACGGTCCTCTCTTCTCAGGTAAGGATGTTGCTGTCATAGGTAGTGGAAGCTCTGCGCTTGAAGCCGTCGGTTTCTTGAAGGATATAGCGAGCAAGATATATCTCTTGATACGAAAGGATCATATGAAAGGGCATGAATACCTGCAGGATGAGGTGCTCAATAGCAAGAATACAGAGATCATCTATAATGCGCCTACGAAGGAGGTCTATGGTGATATGATGGTGGAAGGCCTTGTCTATGAGAAAGACGGAGAAGACCATAGATTACCTGTACAAGGTGTCTTCGCTCAGATTGGACGGATTCCCAATACAGAATTCGCAAAAGATATTGTTGAGCGTGATGATCATGGCTTCATAAAGGTGGATAAATTCTTGAATACAACCAAGCGAGGTATATACGCTGTGGGTGATTGTGCAGATGTGACTGATCATCAGTACGCTATCTCTGCAGGGCAAGGTTGTGCTGCGCTGATTGAGGCTTCAAGATATATAGCAGAACGTGGAAGCAAAAAGGAATGATGGTTTTTTATTATCATATCACTTTTTGTTCATGAGGTCTGTTGAATGTGTTGCTTCTTATTTTTTAACATTACTTTTATTAATATCTCGACAGAATCTTTTCAGATGGATACAAGTACGGTCCAGAAAGTTCTGGACATACTGGATGAGACTGTAAGGTCATATGAAGCACCAGTCGTGGATTTGATGAAGGTCCAGACAGATGATTCTTTCAAGATCCTGATCACCACAATACTTTCTGCGAGGACCAAGGATTCGACTACTGCGAAGATCACAGAGAGATTGTTCCATCACATCGATTCTTTTGAAGACATTGATGGTATCGAAGAGCAAGATCTCGCTCTTCTGTTGAGACCTGTGGGATTCTACAGAGAGAAAGCACGAAGCATAAAACGGCTGCCTGAGATCATCAGAGAGGATTTCAATGGGAAAATTCCTGAGACAGTAGAAGAACTGACCCGGCTTCCGGGTGTTGGTAGGAAAACTGCTAATCTTGTTTCTGCAGTAGCGTTCAATAGAGATGCTATCTGTGTCGATACTCATGTCCACAGGATAATGAACCGGTTAGGCTATATATCTACAGAAACCCCATCGGATACAGAAAAGGCCTTGAGGGAGCGGTTGCCTGTGGCTTATTGGAAGAAAGTCAACAGGATACTCGTCGCCTTTGGACAGAACAAGTGCACACCGATCTCACCTCATTGCAGTACTTGTCCTGTCAATGATCATTGTGAGCAGATTGATGTGAAGAGTAAGAGGTGATCCCTTGGATTCAATAATAGATTCTGTCAAGAGGTTACGCTCTGATGTCGATGTCCGTTCAAGAGTAAGAGATCAACTTGAGAAGTTCTCCTCCTTCAAGGATTTGAGCAATGCAGAATGGTTCTCCGAGTTATGCTTCTGTTTATTGACATCCAACTCTAAGGCCATGACTGCGATGAGGATACAGGAAGAATTAGGTCCTCAGGGATTTTTGAGTCATCCTCCGGAGGAGATTAAGAGGTCAATCATGGAAAATAAGCACAGGTTCCATAATGTCAAGACTGAGTATATTGTTGATGCACGTAAGCATACCGGCATAAAAGATATCATTGTGCCCTTGGTGAATGATTATGGCTCATATGCTGCGCGTGATTGGCTTGTGAAGAATATCAAGGGATTCTCCTACAAGGAATCATCCCATTTCCTGAGGAATGTAGGATTCTTTGATCTTGCCATCCTTGATAGGCACATACTCAATGTCATGGTCGAGAATGATTACATACCATACAAGCCCAAGACATTGAACAGGAGCAGATATCTTGAGATTGAAAAGATTTTCAGGAAGATATCAGAAGAAATCAATATGTCTTGCGCGGAGCTCGATTTCTACATGTGGTATATGAGAACAGGAAAAATCTTGAAATGAAACTATAAAATCATAATTTTTTGTCAACCTTCTTTCCTTCTTGCTTTACAATCTTTCCCGGTGCCCCCACAACAGTACAATTTTTTGGAACGTCTTTGTTGATGATAACTGTTTCTGCGCCAACTTTTGAATTTTTCCCTATCTTGACAGGGCCCAGGATTGTAGCTTGCGCTCCTACATAGACATTATCTTCTAGCGTGGGATGCCGTTTCCCTTTGTGCTTTCCAGTCCCACCGAGCGTAACGCCATGGAAGATTGAACAGTCTTTCCCAATGATCACAGTCTCACCTATGACTATGCCCATCCCGTGGTCTATAAAAAATCCTTTTTTTATTCTTGCGCCAGGATGTATCTCAATGCCTGTCAGAAAACGCATGATCTGAGAGATGAGTCGTGCCAAAAATTTTAATCTTATCAAGTATAGGGGGTGTGAGACATACCTATGTACTGCTATCGCATGGAGTCCGGGTAGAGAAGTGGCTCAAGTCCTCTTGCCGCCGGGTCGTTATTGTAGATCGCTTTGATCTCATCAATCATGTGTCTATGATTCAAGCTGATTATAAAAAACTAATCTTATCATCCGAGGTCTGGGTTAATGTATAACTAGAAACCAGGAACAACAACATCACGCCATATCATGTCTATGCATACCTGGAACTTGTCAATCTTACGGTTATCCCTGCTGGCCCTGATTATCTGTCTCATGAAATCGACAATCTGTCTTATCACCCTTATGATATCCCCTTCATGCAGATTTGTCATCTCCATCAGCTCGGTGAACTCTATACCTTCTGACCATTGGTATATTATCGGCATAAGCTTCCTTAGTGTCAACCTATCGATTTTCTTATCCACAAAATCATTCTCTTTGATGACAGAGATGAT
>JBKGYM010000024.1:0-12125 GCA_046546115.1 Candidatus Woesearchaeota archaeon | reverse complement strand
GCCCTCAAGAGAGATATGAGACTCATAGGGATCATGGCCAGTGTCCTCATGCCCTTCTTCGGCATACCACATGCAGTCATATTCATGATGCTGGCAATGATATACCTGAAAGCTATAGAGAAGTTTGATAAGATCTATTATGTCCTTATTCCAACACTGGTTTCAGGGATCATCATAGAGTACCTTTGGGTACACTTCTCTGTTTTCAATGTATTTTTCTATAGCCTTGCAGGCATCCTGAACAGGACTATCGCTGAATTCGGAAGCATGTACGGTATCGGGATCATGACCATTGTGTTATCTATGATTGGGTTTGTCATGACCTTCGTCGAGAGGAGACAACAGATATACCAGCTCGCCCTCCTGATCACCATTGGGAGCATAATATTTGTTGATTATAGACTAATTTTCCTTCTTAATCTGATGCTTTCAGCATACGGCGCCCATGGTTTCTCAGCCCTTGTGAAAAGGAGATGGTATTCCGAAGATCTGAAAAAGCTTACAATTCTCGTAATAATATGTGGACTACTTTTCACCCAGCTCTCATATTTTCCGAGGATAACAGAGATTGAGCCCACCAGAGAAAAGACTGAAGCATTGAGATGGCTGGAAGAACAGGAAGATGGGATTGTTCTCACGACCCAGGGTTTCTCACCGTTCATCCAGAAGCTCGCTGATAAGCCTACTGTTCTGAATCATTTCACAATCAATCCCCAGAAGATGGAAGATATAAAAGAGATGTTCAGTTCAAGGAATCTTACCAGAACAAGGGATCTGATGAATAATTATGATATCAAGTATATCTACCTTGATGATGACATCGAAAAGAAGATATGGTTACACTCCGAAGATGGCCTCTTATTCCTCTTCAGGGACCAACATACATTCCACAAGATCTATGAAGGGGAAAGTGGCACAAGGATATACAGATTCCTTCATCAGTTTCCGTGAAAGGATTGTTTAGGATCAAGAAACATTTTAATATTCAGGAAGCTTCGCCATCTTATGCTAGAATTTTATTTTTACAGGCAGACCAACCCTTCAAAGAGAGATTTGCAATTGTATGATTCACTTGAAGGACTCATATCAAAGTGGGGCGAAGAAGGAGATAATATAGAAAGTTCAGACATCGTTTTAGCAGACATCACGAGAATGGATACAGAGCAAGCTTACCTCCTCGGCAGATCATCACAGCAAAGAAAAAACATATGTTTCTATAGAGAGATGAAAAATTCCAATCCCGAAAAGATATTGGGGACTGAGGACACTGTCAGATATGACAAGAAGGAGGAGACAATGAAAGAGATAAATTCGATGATATCCGAATATGTCAGAGACATCATGAGAAGTGTCCATCACAAGATCGCTGAGTATATAGATGACAGATAAATCGGAAATGGTCATAATAGATCTTTTATCTTCTCAGCAATATCATCAGAATATTCTTTCTTGTACTCACCCGATAATCTTCTGAGCTCTTTGACATCCTTGCAGATGCCTTTCTCCACCAATCTGGAAGATATCTGAGTTGATGTGAGATATTGACAGAATTGAGTAACATTCTTAGGTTTATCAGTCTCTTTTGCCCTCTCGAAGTCTATCATCTTGATCTCAAGACCATCAGAGATGAAGATATGCTTATGAGGCCTATGCATCTCTTCTTTGTTGAAACCCTCCTTATCAAGAGTGCGACAGATCATGAGTATATCCCTGATCACCTTCCGTATCTTTTTTCTTTCCGAATCAGAGATGAAATCACCCAGAGAAGTCCCTTCGATGAAATAATACACGAAATAATTATGCCCAGTGAATATGACATCAGGTATGAAATCAAAATTCAGGTTCCTGAAAAAATCAAGTACCTTGATCTCATTATTTATGCTTTCAGAAGCTTCACTGGATGGATTCTTTGTCTTGATAGCGACTTTTGAGCCTTTATATGTTCCTGTGAAAATATGACCACGTTTGCCCTTATCAAATCTCTTGACATCATGCACACCATTCATCTCCAGATCACGTAGAAGTGTACTCTTCTCAACCTTGTATACATACAGAGTCTCCATACCCATATCTTTTGCAGCTAGCAATTCTTTTGACAAGCAATTATTATCTATTGCTTCATCAATATTCCTCTTCCCTGTCAGGGAGCTGAAAAGCAGAAGCACTATCCCTGGCTGCGTAAGATACTCGTTCACATCATCAAGGAACCTAGTGGTGAGCTCATGGCCCCTCTTCCCACCATCAAGCGCCATGTCTTTGTAATCCTTCTCGGCAGGGAGATAAGGAGGATTGAATATTATAGTATCAAATTGGCCGTCCACATCACTGAACAGATCGCTTTTCTTGACCCTTAGTTTTTTCTTCTCTTCATCCTTACAATCTTTAGAAGATTCTCGGATATATTTCACTGATTTGGGATTCAGATCAACAGCAAGAATCTTTTTCACAGCACTCATACTCATCGAAGCGAATGTCAATATACCAGAACCTGCCCCTATCTCAAGGACATCTCCTGCAGCATACTGTTCAACAATCTCTTTTAGCAGCATACTGTCTTCTCTTGGCTCATATACAGGATTCTTCTCAAAAACCATTCAACCAACCCAACAAACTTTTCTTTTTCCTCCCTGTACCTGACAAACCTTTCTTTCTTTTTATGAAATCACTGATCTCTTTTTCTACATTCTCGAAATTTTCAAAATTCCTCTCTTCTCTCCTGAAAAGTGAAGTATGATGAGTACATCTCCCATTCTTCACATCAAATTTATGTTTCTTATGGAGCATTTCATGATGCATGACCTTATCTATGAATACATCGGGAGCATCCTTGAAAATAGATGATATGATGATAGTGTCTGATCCATACTCATATCTACCTAAAGTCCTCATTGAATCTCTGCCCCATACCAGATTTGTCTGCTCAATCTCACTATCAAAATACTTGCTGTTCACTCTCTTGAAGGATTCTAAAAGCTTCTCATCAATCTTATTTTTCTCAGCGATCAAGTGTGTGTTCTTCATATACAGGTGGTAAAGATCCATCTCCAGTGTCCGACGCTTATCACCATTGCCAAACATCTTCAAGAGTAATTCCTGTACCAATCCTAAACGTATGTCATTCGGAGCTTCTTTCCATCTCTTTGATAGACTCACGACGATAAGATTCTTTCTTTGGTGGAACCGGATGTTAGCATTATAATCATTGAAAGCAGCAGAAAATCTCACCTTTACGGCATACCTGAATTCCCGGTCCGGAAAAAGCTCTCTATAAGCCCGTTCTATGATGTCCATATACCAAGTTTTGGATTTATGTTTAAAATATTTTTCAATTTCTGAAAGAGATCATTCTTGAAATTCGAATGATCCTGTCTTGACAAGTTTCTGATAGAACTTGGCAGAACCTTTAGGCATTCTTGTCATGTCATCATAATCTATCTCTACCAGACCGAAACGAAAACTTCGCCCTAGGTATAATTCAAAATTGTCGAATGTAGACCAGTACATATAACCAAGCACATCAGCGCCTTCCTCCATTGCTTCATAGACACTCTTGAGATGTTCTTTTATGAATCTTATACGCCGTTTGTCCTTATCGCCACAATAACCGTTCTCAGTGATCAGCACCGGCTTCCCATATCTTCTCCGCATATCATGTATTGCCTTCTTCAGATAGAGAGGATCCGTGATCCATAGATCATCATGCTCCATCCTGAGGCCATCAAACCGCTTTGTATCATCAATCCTAGAAAGGGGGAGTGCACCCATAGGCATCTCACCATAATAATTCAAACCCACATAATCAATAGAGCTGAATTTCTTCAAGATTGAATAGACAAATATCTTCTTGTATAAGATAGCAGAAAATTTTCCGAACAGATTGACTGGCAATGGATTCAACAGGCTTTTCGCAAACCCTACTTTCGCTTTCTTGTTCCCCTTCTTCAGGATATCATAAGCCATATTGCTTGATTTCGACATGTTCCTCAGCACTTTCTCTGCAGAGATCAGATCAAATCTCTTATAGGGTGGGAAGAAACCTGATACATAACAATGTATAGCATAAACACCTGGCTCATTGAATGTGTCATAGAACCAGATAAGATCACCGAAATACTTCTTCACCTGTCTCACATAATCCAGATAGATTTCTATCGAGTGTGGAGATGACCAAGCGCCCAGATTCTCAAACCAATTAGGATTGGCAAAATGGTGAAGAACAAGACAGAGCGTTACTCCTTTCTCCTTGAGACTTAGCATAAATTTCCTATATTCATCCACCACATCTTTGTGGAATGGCTCAAAGGGATATTCCTGCAATCTTCCCCAATCAAGCGAAAATCTATATGCTTTACCTAGTCGGCTTATCAGCGAGATATCTCTTTTTCTATGCTTCTCATGTGCAATAGTAGAAGTCAGTTTTGATCCATCATGGGCCACAAGCCCCTTTAGCTGATGATCGACAGGAGTCTCAATCTGGAAGGAGGAAGTAGCGGTTCCAATGAGAAAATCTTCAGGAAATCTATATATCATAACATCACATCTTTGACAAAAACGGCTCCGGAGTGGTTTAGCTGTAATTCACCACATCTGCTCAGATTACTTAGAGAACGACTCCATTAAAAATTTATCGAATTTACTACATGTATAGATCGCAAGACAATCTAGCACACTTATGTTGATCCACAAATCACCAAGTGAAACAGAAAATAATTAAAATGAAGTTCGTTAACAGATGATATGATCTTAGGAATATTCACACTCAAGGAGATAATTGATGCCATCATCATGAGTTTTGTAATAGGACTCATCTTCTCTGACTATTTTGCACGATACAATAAGAAAGAGGCAAGGAAGACCACCATTGCTATGAAAGGAAGGAATGATATAAGCTATGATCCTATAAAAGAGCATTCTGGGAAGAATAGAGTCCATGCAGGACCATTATCATTCAATTGGGATGACCTGAAGCTTGCAATGATATGTATAGCACCTGCGATAATATTGCATGAGCTTGGACATAAATTCATGGCAATAGGTTTCGGGTCTGTTGCCACGTTCCATATCAGCTATATGTTTTTAGGTATCGCTCTCTTTCTCAAGATGGTCCGATCACCATTCATATTCCTTGTGCCCGCATTTGTAGCTTTCGACCCATCCGGAATAACCGCATTCCAGAGAGCTGGTATTGCCATAGCAGGACCAGCTGTCAATTTTACGATATTCTTCATATGCCACATGCTATTGAACTCCAAGAGAAGATTCAGTGAAAAGACTGTACTGGTGCTGGGACTTACCAAACAGATCAACCTGCTTTTGGGTATTTTCAACATGATACCAATCGTCCCTTTTGATGGTGGACGTTTCTTCCAGGCACTCATGCAAGGCATTTCTGGATTATGAGTCTCAATAATATTTTAATCAAAGGATATTTCTTAGTTCCTATAATTATTTAAACATCCATAAAGAAGGTTACATATGCTAGTCGATAAGAAAGATACCAAGACCAAGTATATCGTCATGACCGGTGGAGTGCTCTCTGGTGTGGGAAAGGGCACAGCCACAGCATCAATCGGAAGACTTCTACAAGAACAGGGATACCGCATAAACCTCATGAAGATAGATCCATACGTCAATGTAGATGCGGGCACCATGAGACCCACAGAACATGGTGAAGTCTTCGTCACACATGATGGTGGGGAGACAGACCAGGACATAGGAAATTATGAGAGATTCCTGGACAAGGAATTCAGCAGGAAGAACAACATCACAACAGGACAGGTCTTCATGAATGTGATCAAGAAAGAGCGTAACCTGCACTATGCAGGAGAGTGTGTCTCCATGATCCCTCACATCCCAGATGAAGTTAAAAGAAGGATAAGGAAATCTTCAGAAGAAGACGATGCAGATTTCACGATAATAGAAGTCGGCGGGACCACTGGCGATCATGAGAATGTGTTATTCCTTGAAGCATTGAGAGAGATGAAACTTGAGAAAGAGGACATCATCTTCGTACACATTGTCTATCTCCCAGTACCTGGCAATATTGGGGAGATGAAGACCAAACCAGCACAACACTCTGTTAGATACCTGAATAGCGTTGGTATCCAACCCGATTTCTTATTGGGAAGAGGAAGTAAACCTCTTGACAGTGTGAGGAGGACAAAACTGGCCAATTTCAGCAATATGCCAGAGAACCATGTATTCTCCGCTCCGGATATTGACTCCATCTACGATATCCCCATAAATTTTGATAAAGAGCACTTCACAAAGATGATACTCGACAAGTTCTGTCTTGAGCACAAAGAAGGTACATTAGAAGAATGGAAAAAAAGGTCAGAGAAGATTAAGAGACTGAAGAGAGATGGGAGAAAAATGAATATTGGTATTGTCGGCAAATATTTTGATACTGGTGATTTTGTGCTGGAAGATTCATATGTATCAGTCATAGAAGCAATAAAACATGCGAGCTATCATAACAATGTATATCCAGAGATATCATGGATTGATTCCAAGAACTGTGAAGAATATTCTGAAACACACTTTCTGGAACAATACGACGGGATCATCGTTCCAGGAGGATTCGGAGCCACAGGTGTAGAAGGCAAGATAAACGCGATCAGGTTCTGTAGAGAGAAAGGCAAACCATTCTTGGGCTTATGCTACGGACTCCAGTTAGCAGTAGTCGAATTTGCGAGAAATGTGTGCAAGATCAACGCGCACACAACAGAGATTGATAAGCAGACTGAACATCCTATAATAGACATACTTCCTGAACAGAGAGAGTTGTTGAGGCGAAAGAAATATGGAGCAAGCATGAGACTCGGTAATTATGTCGCGCTCCTGGAGAAAGGCTCTAAGACTGCCAGCCTATACAAAAAAGAGAATGCTGTTGAGAGGCACAGGCACAGATACGAAGTGAATCCAAAGTACATGAATCTGCTGGTAGAGAACGGGCTGAGGATATCCGGGAAGTCTCCCGATGGGAAGTTAGTAGAATTCATAGAGATGGATGAGCATCCATTCTTCCTTGCAACACAGGCACATCCAGAATTCACTTCAAGACTGGAGAGACCCAACCCGGTCTTTTTAGGATTGATAAGAGCCATGAAAGAGAAAAAGTCAGGAAAAAAGCAAGAGTGATGCTTCATCAGAAACATTTATTAATCACATTGTCATAAGAACACTCATGCCAAGAAAGGATGAATCAAAGGATTTCTCAGGGATTGCTGGAGCAATAGGTGGAACCACCATAGGCATGATAGCTGTCATCGTCATATGGGCAAGTTATGCAGCATGGATAATAATACCTGTAGTAGGTTTCATGGCACTTCTCGGGATCTCATTAGGCCATATGCAGTACAAGAGTATAATATACGAAGAGAAAACAAAGAGAAGAAGGTAGTTCAGCTGTAATATAGTTTGTTTTCTGATTTCTGTTTCATATCCATCTGGGAATCCGGCTTATTGGCCCTCGGCCTATGGCTTTCCTCATCACGCCTGAATGTGAGATTGAAGTCTTTCAGGAACATGTTCATACCTTCTTCCATATCGAAAGGTCCATTGACAAGTCCTCGGACAGCTGGTTCCCCATCAGCGACAATAAGGCCATTAGATATATAGTCAATGAAAAGCAGATCGTGATCGACAACAAGACATGATTTGCCGGAATCTTCCATCCTGAACCTTATTATCTTGGATACCAGAAGTCTCTGTTCTACATCAAGGTAAGCACTGGGCTCATCCAGCAAGTAGACATCTGCATCCTCTGACAATGCCTTCACTATCGCCACACGCTGAAGTTCACCACCAGAAAGCTCGTCAACATTCTTGTCCAACATGTGATTGACACCAAGTGGTTTCAGCAGAGTATTGCTGTGCTTTTTCAGAGCTTTCTCCAGATGAACGGCTACCGGCACGTTAGGAGCCTCAATATACTGAGGTTTATAGGATACAGCGAGAGTATCACCAACTTCGCCTTCATCCGGTCTATCCTGGCCTGCTAAGATCTTGACGAAAGATGTTTTACCGATTCCATTCTCCCCGAGCATCCCGACAATCTGCTTCCTATACAATGAACCTTGCGGCGCTTCAAGAACAAATCTTCCAAGTCTCTTCTTGAGTCCATTCCAGGAAGTGACCTCAAATGTCTTCTGGAATTCTACTGGTGCTTTCTCCACGAATTCGATGGGCTTATCCCTGAAACGCATATTACTATCCTTGATATATCCGGAAAGATAGGTGTTTATCCCTGATTTCGTGGTATGAAGATTAGAAGTGATACCATAAGTGCCTTCCTGCCCATACATGATGTGTATCATGTCAGCCATATAATCCAGGATTATGAGATCATGCTCTATCACCAAGACAGAAGTATCACTTGAAGCAAGACTCCTTATGAATTTAGAGACTATTACCCTTTGCTTGATATCAAGATAGCTTGTCGGTTCATCAAAAAGATAAAGGTTAGCCTTCTTCAATACCGTGGCTGCGATAGCGACTCTCTGCAATTCTCCGCCCGATATCTTCGATATATCAGTATCAAGAATCTTGTCCAATGACAACTTTTTGGACACATCTTTAAGGGAATCTTTCTCGTCAACATTCATGAGGAGGTCCTTGACAGTCCCATTATACGCACGAGCTATATCTTCCACCTTCTGTGGCTTATAAGATACTTTGATATCTCCTTTCTCCAATCTATTGAAGAACATCTGCGATTCAGTCCCCTTGAAGAATTCCATAAGAGAACCTGGAGCATCCTCAGACTCATCATTGCCGAAATTAGGCTTTAGCATACCGGCAAGAACCTTCATCGCGGTGGACTTCCCTATCCCGTTACGGCCCACAACACCTATGACACTCCCGAATACAGGCGTAGGCATGCTATACAGATGAAAACCGTTCCTGCCATACTGATGTATTATACTGTTATCCATCTCTTCAGGCAGGTTGACGATGCTTATAGCCTCGGGCGCAAGGTTAGAGCAGATTCCACAACCTATGCATAAGCTCTCGTCTATCATGAGCTTATCCCCATCAAGATATATGCATTCCTTCTCGCTCCTGTTGATAGGGCATTTGCTCTGTATGAAGACCTTCTCTTTCATATCCTTCAGCTTATCATTATTGACTACTGCAATACGTGACATGATCTAGAAAAACTGATATGTGTTTATTAATATTTTGGAAAGCTAGAAAAAAGAAGAAGAAAGATATCATTTGAGCTCTAGCTCGACTCCCTGTAATGTGCTCTGCTCATCAATCTCGAATTTTGTCATCAGTTTCACGAGCTCAGACACGACGATAACCAACGAACTCACCCCAAGTATTATCATCCATTCTACGAGACTTAAAGGCATGGTCTCAAACACATATTGTCCCAATGGCACATATACTGAGAAGAGAAGTAATGCCAACGACGCTGATATTGACATGAAGACATACTTGTTCTTGAAGAAATTCTTCCCAAAGATTGTCGTATGCAGAGATCTCGCATTGAATACATGGAACATCTCAAACATTATTATCGAGGTGAAAGCTATCGTCCTTGCCTTCTCGACAGGGTCTCCTCTGTCCAATGACCAATAGAATAACGCAAATGTACCTAAGAAGAACACTGGCATGACAATAAGAATCTTTGTGAGCATATAATTTGAGAGCAACTTTTCCTGTGTATTTCTTGGCTTCTGTTCCATCACCTTCATATGTGTTGGTTCAACACTGAGAGCCATTGAAGGGAATATGCTCGTCACGATATTGATGAAGAGTATCATGAGAGCAGACAAGGGACTTACAAAACCGACAAGCACTGTGAAAATGACCAGTGACATCTCTGTGAAGGTTATGGTCAACAGATAGTATATGAAACGCCTGATGTTGCTATAGATGGTCCTTCCCTCCCTTATCGCAGCAACAATAGTTGCAAAATTATCATCCGCAAGCACAAGATTTGAAGACTCCCTTGCCACCTCGGTACCACCTTTACCCATACTCACACCTATATCCGCTTTTTTTAGTGCGGGGGCATCGTTCACACCATCACCTGTCATAGCTACAATCTCCCTACATCTCTGGAGCGAATTCACGATACGCAGCTTGTGTTCTGGAGTGGTCCTCGCAAATATGACAACATCAGAGATTGATTCATCAAGCTCGTCATCATCCATGTTATCAATCTCTGAACCGAGCATTATCTTATCCTTCGGGCCTTTGATCATACCGAGCTCTTTGCCTATAGCATGAGCTGTAGTTCTATGATCTCCAGTCACAATCTTGACCTGGACACCAGCCTCTTGGCATTCTTTAACAGCATCATAGACATCATCACGGATGGGGTCTCTTATCCCGACAATCCCTTCTAAAGTATAACCCTTATCAACCTTATTCAGATCTCCTTTTTTTATCTCACCATGTCTATCAAGCTTGACGGGCACGCTTATCTCTTTCGTGGCAATCGCTATCACACGTAGAGCATCTGAAGTATATTTCTCCACTTGCTTCATAAGCTTATTCTTCTCACTTCTTGTGAGTTTTATTATCTTACCCGAGCGAGATCTGATATGCGTGGATTTATCGAGTATCTTCTCTACGGCACCTTTAAGATATGCTACTTCTGAATTCTTCGTGGCTTTCTTCTTACCAGGTTTGAGATTCACAGAGATCATGAATTTCTGTGCGGGATCGAAAGGTATCTCTGCGACACGGAGATTATCCTCCTTGAGCACTACGTCATCATAACCAGCACTTTTAGCTATCGTCAACAGGGACCCTTCTGTTGGTTCACCTTTAAGATTCCACTCACCATCCTCCATGTTCAATTCTGCATCATTACATAGAACACAAGCCTTGAAGAAATTCTCATGATGCTGGAGATCCTTCTTGCTCTTAGTCTCCTTACCGATCTTGAATACACTCTCCGGCTCATACCCTTTCCCTTTCACATCCATCTCAGCAAAATCGGGGAAGAATATTTTCTGGACAGACATCTTATTCTCCGTAAGCGTCCCTGTCTTGTCTGTACAGATGACAGTTGTAGTACCAAGTGTCTCTACAGAGCTCAGATCCTTCACGATAGCATTCTTTGTAGCCATCCGCCTGACACCATTGCTTAAAGAGAGAGTGAGTACAAGCGGGAACGATTCAGGAATGCCTCCCACCAAGACAGCCATCGTGAGAAGAAGCTTCTCAAAAAGCTCCATCTCCTGCGGAAGCAGCAGAAGAAAGAAAAGAAGAGATGCAATGATCACGATAACAGCAATATTCTTGCTCATGACATCTACTTTCTGTTGTATAGGGCTCTTCTTTTCCCCAATATCCTTGAGAGCCTGAGATATCTTTCCAATCTCAGAATTTGTACCCGTCTCAACAACAAGCCCTTTCCCCGAGCCACCTGTCACACTCGTCCCGCTGAAAGCCATATTATCTCTCTCACTCAAGGGGACATCCTGATCTTCGATCTGCTCGGTGACCTTATGTTTGAGTACTGATTCTCCTGTAAGTATAGATTCGTCAACTGTTATACTCTTGCTCTCTGTTATCCTTAAGTCAGCAGGGACTATCATCCCTCTCTTCAACAATATGATATCCCCTCTCACAATATGGTCAGCAAATACCTCTTTAGCCTTCCCGCCCCTCAATACTTCGACCTTCTTGGCAGTCAATCTTGATAATGCTTCAATCGATTTGTTAGCACTATATTCCTGGAAAAAACCGGAGAACCCTGTTATGAAGATTATCACGAGGATGACTATGAATTCCAGCATGTGATCAAACAAGAGGGAGATGATAGCGGCCGCTATCAAGACATAGATGATGAGGTTATTGAAATTAGAGAGAAGGCTTTTCCACCATTTGAAGCCTTCGTCATCTGCAATGACATTCGGGCCCGATTCCTTGAGCCGTCTTGATGCTTCTTCATCAGTAAGACCTTCAAGTGTAGACTCTGTCAATTTGACAGATTCATCAACTGTCTTTATGAACCAGTAGTGTTCACTTTTCGTCTCACCTAATTTATCATCATCTGTCTTCTTGCGGCTCAAACACACACCTCTTTCTAAGTATTCAATATAATATTTAGCCTAAAGAGGTTATATAAATATTTCTATCGAACACGGCAATCCATAATA
>JBKGYM010000023.1:0-12279 GCA_046546115.1 Candidatus Woesearchaeota archaeon | reverse complement strand
GAACCCTCGACCTAGTGCTTAGGAGGCACTCGCGCTATCCAGGCTGCGCTACAGGACCATGGTACCTGAGTTTTCACGCGCTATTTAAAATTTCTTCGATTTTTGAATCGATCTCTGCTAAAGCGCATGAATTATCCTCATGATCGAATCCTGCAAGATTCTTACGGTATTTCTCAAGATTTCTCAAGAACAATTTTATCGCTTCCGGTGTTATCCTCTTAGAGAATGCACCATAACCTTCACGTTCAAGCATCGTGGCATTCATGATCTGCTCAAATTGTCCTGATACCGGATTGCTGAGAATCGGTTTCTTCAGGAAAACCGCCTCGCTCATCAGGCTAAAACCCCCGTTTGTTATCACAGCCTTTGCTGTCGAAAGGTCCTTGAGAAATTGCCCGCCTGCTCGTGTCTTCCGGAAGATAAGGTTCTCTTCTTTCTTCTCCTCATCAAAACCGTATATTATGAATTTCTCTTTATTGACTTCCTTCAGGGCGGGAAAAAGTCTCTTGTTCGTCTTCGAGGTCTGGTATACGAAGATGTGGTCCTTTTCCACCTCATCCTTCTTATCTATAATCTCTTCTCTTATCAATGGGGGAATGATTGTTGTCTTTGCGCGTATGGGTTTTGGATTGAAAAAACTGACTATAAAATAATGTTTCATGGACCTGCTCCTAGGCGATAATATCTTCACCAGTGATACCTGCTCTTTCTCATACATCATATATTTTCTTTTGACATGCTTTGGAGCATCAGTCCTAGAGATGGAATGGATGTTATCTATGCATAGGATTGGAACTTTTCGTTTTGAGGCAATCCTGGCTGAAAAATATTCAAAATCCGTGATGACAAGATCTGGAGCAAACTCTTTGAATACGTATGAGGCCTTGCGGAGCCCGTCCTTGATTATGCTGGGGAACAATACAAAATTCTTGTATATCGTCCTTGTGTAGTTCACCCTGTTACTCCTGTAGACAAAGCTGATCCGGGCAATCTTCTCAACATCATATTCATCCTTCATCAATTCATACACTCTTTCAGAAGTCAGGATTTTCACACTATAACCGTGAGCGAGAAGATGGTCAATGACAACCTTGCTTCTTGAATAATGGCCAAGGCCATCAGATTGTATGCCATATATTATTTTTGCCAAGGCAACCACTATTGCGTTGATTGAGTATTATTA
Source organism: Candidatus Woesearchaeota archaeon (assembly GCA_046546115.1). Classification (GTDB taxonomy): domain Archaea; phylum Nanobdellota; class Nanobdellia; order Woesearchaeales; family CAZJJJ01; genus CAZJJJ01. Next base: position 11,096 of record JBKGYM010000023.1, on the reverse strand, counting down.
TATATTGAGCAAGCTTCAATTGTTTTAAAATTTAACTGATAATGCACGAAGTATTATGATAAGACTTTTATTCTCATCACGAAAACCTAAGGACATGGAATATATCATAAAACACATCCCTGATGACTTCGTGGTAGAAGAAGTCATTGGATATGAGCCCGAAGATGGTACAAAGAACATATTGTGCAGGTTGGAGAAGACAGACACTGATATGTTCAGCACGCTCAATATTATCTCAGGATTCTTCAAGATAGACAAAAAAGAGATAGGGTATGCAGGAATCAAAGACAAGAAAGCAATAACAAAACAACATATCACTCTCCCTGGAAAAATAAAGAATAAGTTCAAAAAAGAAGGTGATGAGATAAGTCTATCTGAAAATCTTAAGATCACTTTTCTAAAAGGTGTGGAAGAACACATCCGCCCTGGCGACCTGAAAAAGAATAGGTTCGACATTGTAGTAAGAGCGCTAGATGAAGAGAGAAGCCTTGCTCCGGAGAAAGTGCCAAATCTATTCGGGACACAAAGATTCGGAGAGCATAACCACAGGATAGGAGAGAGGATCATCAAAAGAGATTTTGAAGGTGCTGCAGCATTAGCAATGGAAAGCCAAAAAGGCGGAGAACTCATACGGCAACATCTTAGAGAGAATGAAAATGATTTTGTCGGCGCACTTAACACGTTGCACAACAACATCCTAATCTTCCTAGTGCATTCATACCAAAGCCATCTCTGGAATAAGATTGTTGAAAGAGTGATTGAGAAAGAAGGCATAGAATTTATAGAAAAAAGCGACATTATCCCTATTCCTGGATTTTCATCAGATTGTGAAGAAAAGTTCGTAGAGGAATATGATGGTGTTCTGGAAGAGGAGGGCATTTCTGAAAGAGATTTTATCATAAAAGAGATGCCAAGACTATCCTGCGAGGGAAGCGAAAGAGAAGTTCTCATGAGAATAAGTGATTTTGCCTGTGGGTATAGAGAAGACGATATATTCAAGAAAAAGAAAAAATGTGAGTTATCATTCTCACTTGGAAAAGGGAGCTATGCTACAACGCTCATTGAGCATCTCTTCAATTAGCTGAGGACGGAAGATATTTTCTCCCATACATCATCAACAGACCCAGTCCCATCAATCTTATCCACTATCTCTTTCTCAGAATAATGAGAGATGATAGGTTCTGTCTGGTCATGATATACATCCAGCCTCTGTCTAGCAGTTTCCTCATTGTCATCACTTCTTCCTTGTCCTTCCTTTGCCCTGCCCGCAATACGCTCTATGCACATCTCATCAGGAACATCTATCTGTATGACCTTATCTATATCAGAGAACTTATCAAGCTCTTCTGCCTGATGGAGTGTGCGCGGAAAACCATCCAGGAGGAAACCATTTGAACAGTCATCTTTCGAAAGACGATCCTTCACCATAGCTATCGTCACATCGTCAGGTACCAGCTTACCATCATCAATGTACTCCTTTGCCTTCTTCCCCAAGTCTGTCTCCTGATCCATATTCTCCCGGAATATATCACCGGTTGAGATGTGTGGAATTTTCAGATTCTCACTGATCCTTTTTGCTTGTGTGCCTTTTCCCCCGCCCGGAGGACCTACAATTATCATACGCATAGAAACACCTCGTCTTGAACTATTCCTGAATCAGGCAGAAGAAGTATTTATATTATTTTCTGATTGCTATCAGTCTGCAACAGGATACGCAGATCAACCAAAATATTCCTCTTTGACATACGGAGAGATCTCCTTCTTCCATGTGTTCATACGCAAAGAGGCTATCTCTCTCATCTCTTTCTTGAGCCTGTGAAGGTGCTTAAAATACATGGAGATATATTTTGCATCCTGCTCCATCGACTTCTCTATGTCAAGAAGGTCGGCTGTCCTGAGCATATACATGAGTTTCTGATACAAGTTGAACATCTTTTTCTTCCTTGTCTCTGTTATATATGTGCATTCATGCAAAGAAGAGATTGACGTGTCAGGATTCAGCATATCTTCGATCATACTAGCATGGTTATCAACTTTACCCTTTATCTTTGACCGTATAGTCCTCAAGGCAAACTTGTCACCGTCTGAAGAAGAAAGCTCAAGCTCCTTGTCGACAATATCGTATGGTGGCAGAGTGTATGTCTTGGCATACTCCTCATAGAACTTTCTCATGTCACCCGACCCCATGGTTGGAGAATAAAAGATTTAATTATAAATATTTCTGTGGTTCAAACAGAGTTTATCAAAAAACATGTGCATTATGATGGTAAAAGATGAATAAGCAAAATTTTTAAAGCGATATCCTATTCTGCTTCTTATGTCTCTTCAAGATACTGTTTTTGAGATTGTGAAGGATAAAGGTCCTGTCTTGCCGGCAGAGATTGTCTCTGAAGTGTCAAGAAGGACCAACCAGCAAAGAGATATGTTCTTCATAGGAGCTATACTCTCTGAATTGATTTCTGCAGGGAATGTCAAGATGACATATGCAAAGATAGGGGGATCAAGGCTTTATTACACAAAAGGACAGGAAGAGAGATTAGAGAAGCTCTACGATTATCTGAATGATAAAGAGAAAAGAGCATATGAGCTGCTGAAAGAGAAGAAGATACTCAGGAGTTCAGAGCAGGAACCTGTGATACGGGTCGCATTATCACAGCTAAAGGATTTCTCAAAACCCATAGAGGTAAAATTAGATGAGACTGAAACGTTCTGGAGATGGCATCTGTTTCCAGTGGACGATGCAAAAAAGATGATAGAAGAAATGGTCTCCAATGAGATCAACGCCATGAAAGAGAAGGGCAACCAAAAGAATGGCGCGCCTCACATGGAAGCCGTCAACCAAAAAGATGAGGGTGATGAGAAAAGAGTCCACCCACAAGAGAAAGAAGTTCATGATGATGGCCTGGAGAAAAACAAAGATGAGAAGCCGGAAGATACTCTGGTGACAAAAAAAAACCAAGAAACATTCATCACACAGAAGGAACAAGAGAAGAAAGAGAAACAATCAAGACTGTATGATAAAGACACAGGAGATGATGACCAATTCATGCAGAACGTCAAAGGATTCCTTGAATCAAGGAGTGTGAAGATAATCTCCTCTGGGTTGGTGAGAAAGAATTCTGAATGTGAATTTGAGGTCGAGACAGATAGCTCTCTTGGAAAGATAAGGATGTATGCCTTCGCGAAATCAAAAAAGAAACTTAATGAGAACGATTTAGGATATGCATATGTGAGAGCAAAGAACAGGAATCTTGAGCTCTGTTTCATCTCCCCCGGTGAACTCACAAAGAAAGCGAAAGATATGCTCAATGATGAACTGAGATCCATTGTCTTCCTGAGCATGAGGTGATAATTATCTTCATAAGACAGAAAATCATCTATAACAGGCCATATGCATATCTTGTGAGTACGCGCTGGGACAAGAGATCAAAAAAAGTGAAGCAGAAGGTCTCAAGATATCTTGGGAAGATAATTAGATTAGAGAAAGTCGAGGACACTGGTTTTCTGGATTATTATCCTGATATAGAAGATATTGATGAATATGTGAAACATAATCCCATGAAAGATATTGTGAAGGATCTTGTAGAGCTCGAGTTGTATCGTCACGGTTTCTCAAAGCAACATGGAAGGATAATGATCAACGATAAAATTAAGATTGAGATAAATAGATTACCTACTATGGATGGTGTGTTCTCGATGAACGAAGGGTTTCTGGCAAAAGAGACAATCAAGGAAATATTAGATTTTGAAAAGATATTCCAGAAAGCTGAAAAAAGGCACCCTTTTGATTTCGCTGCCCTTTATGTCAACGCCGGGATTGACATAGACAAAAGACTCTTCATATCGCTCTATAAACGATTCTTCTCGGTAGCTCCAGAGCAACCAACACATAGTGCCTAAAAAAGCAAGTAACTTTTTTATATATGATTGGTATGCGTATAAAGATGGGCGTGAAACTCTCAGAATTGGTCGATGGTAAAGAGATAGATATAGAATACCTGAGAGGAAAGACGCTGGCAGTTGATGCATTCAACATGCTCTACCAATTCATCACCACGATAAGACAACCTGACGGTTCTCCATTAACAGATTCTGACGGAAGGACAACATCGCACCTCATCGGGCTATTCTACAGGCTGACCAACCTTCTGAAAAGAGAGATAAACTTGATATTCGTGTTTGATGGGGAAAGCCATGCGCTCAAGAGTGCTGAGCAGGATAAAAGAAGTGAGGTCAAGAAAGAAGCAGAGAAGAGATACAAAGAAGCTGTTGAAGCAGAAGACACAGAACTTATGAAGAAATATGCATCCAGAACATCAAGACTGACAAAAGACATGATAGAAGAATCAAAGGAAATATTGGATGCGATGGGTATACCCTTTATTGAAGCACCATCTGAAGGCGAAGCACAATGTGCAAAGATTGTAAGAGATGGTAATGCCTACGCTGTGATGAGCCAGGATGCTGATTCAATGCTTTTCGGAGCACCACGGATTGTGAAGAACCTCTCAATAACACAAAGGAAAAAAAGAAAGGATAAGCTGGGCTCTGAAAGGACCTTCCCTGTCATAATCACACTGGCTGATGTGTTGAATCGGTTAGAGATTGACCAGGAAAAGCTCATTGTGATGGGGATCTTGATCGGGACAGATTTTAATCCAGGTGGAATAAAAGGGATCGGCCCTAAAAAAGCACTCAAGATCGTAAAGGAGAATGATGATCTCGATGATGTATTCATGAAGCATGGATGGGAGGAACATTTCAGTTTTGGATGGAAAGAAGTATACGACATATTCAAGGAGTCCCACAGTAAAGAGGATTATAAGATAGAGTGGAAAAAGTTTGATAAATTGAAGATCATGAAGATCCTTGTAGAAAAACATGATTTTTCAGAGCAAAGGATATCTGATGTATGTGATGAGGTCATAGGTTCGTATGATAGAGAACAGAAAGGACTTGATGATTTCTTATGATTATAGGCATGACAAATATTTTATATTCAATGGTACCTCGGTAAGAGCATGACATATTCCGTAAAAGTGAGAGCAAAGGATGCAAACAGAGCCATCGTAGAGATCGATGATAAGAAAATCCTTGACAAAACCCGAAAGATAACTGAAGAGAAAGGTTTTGTCTTCATCCCGATAACAGATACTGAGAAGTGTGACATCTCTATTGAACATACATTCTCCAGAAAAAAATTGAAACCTAAACCAAAAAAGAAAAGATTCAAGGATGTTGTCACAAAGTTCCTTGATGATGATGAGATTGAAAAGCTCAAGACATCTTTTGATATTGTCGGTGACCTGGCAATAATAGAGATTGATGAAGAATTGAGAGAGAAAGAGAGACAGATCGCAGAATCACTTCTGGAGACAAACAAGACCGTCAAAGGCGTCTTCCGGAAAGAGAGTGCCCATGAAGGCAGATTCAGGACACAGAAGATGAAGCATCTTGCCGGAGAAAACCGATTAGAGACCACACATAAAGAGAACAATATAAGATTGAAGCTTGATATAGAGAAAGTATATTTCTCAGTCCGACAAAGTACAGAAAGGAAGAGGGTGAGCAGCAAGGTCAAGGATGGAGAGAGGGTCTTAGTACTATTCTCAGGGTGCGCTCCATTTCCTTGTGTCATCGCGAAGAACAGCAATCCCACATTCGTCTGTGGCGTGGAGATAAATCCAATCGGGCATGAATATGGAAAAGAGAATGTGAGATTGAACAGATTAGAGAATGTATACCTGTCAAACAATGATGTGAAGGATTATGACAAAGTGGATGATGATTTCAAAGAGATAGAAGGGTACGATTGTAGTTTTGACAGGATTGTCATGCCGCACCCTTCAGACAGTGAAAATTTTCTTGAGATCGCGCTGAGATTTGCTACCGAAGGTACTGAGTTCAATTTCTATACCTTTTCAGACGAAGATAAGATTGAAGAGAAAAAAGATGAGATGAAAAACATATGTGAGAAAAATGGATTTGGTATCCAGCTCCACGAGCATGTGCTTTGCGGACAGCATTCACCTGGACATTACAGGATATGCATAGACTTCAGAATCACAAAAAAAGGATGACTTGCTCAGCAGTTACTCCTCTCATCATAGTATCAGATGGTGTTCACTTCATCACTGCAAATCGTCTAACCATACATTCTGGTGTGATCAATCGTGTCTGAACTCTCTTCAGCTTCGACTTTCTTGATAGCTTCTAAGAAATCCTTATTTGCTACCTTATCACGATTGTCCCTGATCGCAAAATATCCGGCTTCTGTACATACGGATTTTATATCTGCTCCAGACATGTTCTCCATGTTCTTTATAAGATTGTGATAATTTATGTCTTTCGCGAGAGGCATCTCAGAACTATGTATCTTGAAGATTTCTGTTCTGGCTTCCTTGTTTGGATAATCTACAGAAATCATCCTGTCAAGCCGACCAGGTCTGGTGATCGCTGGATCAAGAATGTCCTTCCTGTTTGTGCACCCAATGATCTTCACATCATCGAGTGGCTTGAAACCATCGATCTCAGAGAGCAATTGCATGAAAGTTCTCTGGACTTCTCTTTCACCAGAGGTACCTACCTCAATTCTGCTTGCTGCAAGAGCATCTAATTCATCTATGAATATTATGGAAGGTGCTCGTTCACGTGCAAGATCAAATATCTCTTTCACTAGCTTTGCGCCTTCGCCTATGAACTTCTGGACAAGCTCTGAACCCACAACCTCTATGAAAGTGGAATTTGTAGATGCAGCGACTGCTTTTGCCATCAATGTCTTCCCTGTACCAGGGGGGCCATGCAAGAGTACACCTTTTGGCGGCTCGATACCCATCTTGTTGAACAATTTTGGTTTTGTCAATGGAAGCTCAATGACTTCCTTGAGTTCATTAGCTTCCTCATGCAACCCACCGACAGACTCCCATTTGATGTGAGGCTTTTCAATGATCACATATTTCTCCACATTGAAGTTCTTGACCGAATCAACTTTCTTGATGACTGTCAGATTCTTCTGTTCACACAGGATTGAATCAGAAGGTCTGAGCTCTTCACATTCTTTGGACAGTCCGACAACGAACTGGTTCCCGTTTGGCGCTTTGATCATGGCATTCTCGCCGACATACTCTACGAACTCGCAGACCATGTATGGTGTCTGCTTGAATCTCTCTAATTCAAGCCTCAACCTAGAGACTGTCTCTTTCAGTATCTTATTCTCTTCTTCATACTGATTCGCATCAGCACTATAGCCATACATGACCTTATCAAGGTCTTCTTTCTGTGTATTATCGTCGTTGACAGCCATTATTACTACCTCGCACCAATTCATTCCAAAAATGACTTGTTTTTATAAATCTTTTCGTGAAGGCAAGATTAAGAAGAAAACATGTAAAGACCAATCCAAAATGCTGTCTTTGTAAAAAAATATATCAAAATACGCCAGCCAAAAGTTTAAGACAACCAAGAAAAAATAGCCGTCTAGACGCGTCTAGACGACCATGGGCGCGTTTGTGGTCGACCATGGGCGCGTCTAGACTACTACAAACAAAGACCTTGAAACGCACAAATTCGAGAGAATTAGCCGTCTAGAAAAATTAGACGCGTCTAGACGGGTAAGAAAAATAGATTCTTAAGATTGGCATCAAAATATTTTGTTGACACTTTGAGAGTTTATTCTGAAAGAATTTATCCAACAAATTTGCCTACAACATCATACATTCTTTGATAAAAGAATCTTTTTCATATTATCCGGTACGTAGAATCTCTTCACACCTTTGGCATCATCATACTCTTTGATGGGAAAACCCTTATTCCTTATGTGACACATGTGGTTCTTAGCAGTGTTCGGAGACACTTCCAGAGTTACAGCCAGGTCCTTGTAGCTGAGTTTCAATTCTGTCTTGCAGAGCTCAGCAAGCACCCTTTTCTCTGATCTCGTCAATGCTTCAGAATAATAAGAGAGTGATTTAGGATTGTCGTTATCCTCATTGTGTCTTTCCTGCCTTTTTTCATATTTCTCTTGGATTATATTTTTATTATAATTTTGACTCTCCATATTCTTGTCTTGGGCGTCTAGACGCGTTTGTGGGCGATTGTGGTCGGCATCACCCTCATCAATCCTTTGGGTCTTTTCTGCAATGATCCTATAAAGGTCCACAAGATACTTATTGTATCTCTCAAAAGCCATAGTTATGCTCTTCTCAAGATCCTTCATATACTTCTCCTGGTCCTTAGACACTTCGTGAAGATGATTAACCCACCTATTTATGTTATCTATGTCTTTAGCATGCACTTCCTGATGATGATTATGCTTATCATGCAATACACTATGACCATCCTTCAGTTCCTTATGATTTGAATGGAGAAATTCAATCCATCTTTTCTGCTCATCCATATCTTCTTTGATGTGTCTGAAGCTCTGGAGTACATTGCTCTTGAGACTTGTGAGCTCTTTGCTCATCTTCTCCTCTTTTCTCCTGTTGAAGATATTGCGTAACTTATCTATCATCTGACCCAACCAAGTATGTATACCAAGAAATAAGTATATAAAACTTATCAAAAGTCATTAAAGCTGGTTTTGCTTGAAGATAACACAATGTAGCTACAATACCACTATACAATCAAAACCTTTAAATAGATAAGCTATATCTTCCATTCCAGTTGAATGAGGGGTAAATTATGGCTGAAGATTCATCAGAAAAGAGATTTGCTAGGCAGCTTTTAGGAAAGACAATAGTCAGCAAGACTGGTAAGCGTTTTGGAGAGGTCGGCGATATTATCTTCGAGACCAAATCGGGAGAGCTTATCCACATGGTTGTCAAAAATCCTACTACTTATACAGAAAAACTGGATCTTGAAAAAGACAAATTCGGTTATATGCTCATACCTTTCAGTGTTGTGATAGCTGTGGGCGATTTCATGGTTATCGCTGAAGAAGACATCATATAAAATAATTATTCTCAATTCTTTTTCAGGACATGTGGGACTATGTTAGGCGACAGGAATAATGAAAGTGCAATCTGGACAGAGAAATACAGGCCTTCTAGATTCGATGAGTTTGAAGGGCAAGAGCACGTTACTGGAAAAGTCAGAAGTTTCATAGATAGAAGAAATATGCCACATCTGCTCTTTTCCGGGCCTGCTGGCGTCGGAAAGACAACTCTTGCCCTGATTATCGCTAAAGAGCTCTTCGGGGATTCTTGGAGAGACAATTTTCTTGAGCTCAATGCTTCGGATGAGAGAGGTATTGATATCATAAGAAGCAATGTGAAAGATTTTGCAAAATCCAGATCACTTGAAGAGATCCCTTTCAAGATAATATATCTTGATGAATGTGATGCACTCACAAGAGAAGCCCAACAGGCCCTAAGAAGGACAATGGAGAATTACACGAGAACAACAAGATTTATCCTGTCATGCAATTTTTCCTCAAAGATAATAGATCCTATACAGAGCAGATGTGCAATCTTCAGATTTAGGAAGCTACCAAAAGATAAGATCATGACTATAATAGATGAGATTTCTGAGATCGAGAAGCTGAATGTGACAGAAGATGGAAAAGAGGCGCTCTTCCTCGCTTCTGAAGGTGATTGTAGACGATTGAAGAATCTTATGCAATCATGTGCTTCTATCACAGACACAATAGATGAGAAATCAGTGTTCTCGCTTGCGGCGATAGCGCGGCCAGAGGAGATAAAAAAATTGATGGCAAAAGCATATGAGGGAGATTTCAAAGGATCAAGAGAGCTTCTATTATCCACAATGCTGGATTATGGGCTTTCTGGACTTGACATAATCAAACAGATACAAAGTTCTGTGATGGCCATGGATATTAATGAGAAGATGAAACTGAAACTGATAGATAAATGCGCCCAGACAGAATTCAGGATTGTTGAAGGTTCGGATGAATTTGTCCAGCTTGAAGGCCTGCTTGCATACTGTGCCCAGATGAGTTTGCTTGCAAGAAGATAAGATTTCTCACCGTCCACTAGACAAAATATTTAAATGAACTTCACAAAGAAACTCTTATGACAACTGATTCGGATGCGCGAGCGGTCCAAGAGGATAAGATAGAGCAATTAGAGAGACAGATTTCTGAATTGACAGATATAATGAGAAGGAATTATGATAAAGATTCTGATGACGAGAAGGACAGCGCCACAAAAAAAAATGATGAGAAGATTGAAAAGCTGAAGAAACAGATTGATGAATTGATCTCTGAGAAAGAGCAACTGAAGAAACACAATGAGCATCTCAAAGAACTAATAGAAAAGAATAAGAAAGATTTCCCTGAAAAACTTAAAGAGAGAGACGAGAAAATAAAAAGACTCAGTGAGCAGGTCTCTGTGCTGAAGAAAGAGAAGAATGTCATTGATGAGACGAATGTCAGACTTTTCTCAGAGATAGACTACCTCCAGGCGGATCTTAAGAAACTAAATAATCAGATTGAGACAAAAGATAATGAAGTCAAACAAGTAAGACAGATGCTTGACAACGAGAAGAGACTCTCTGAAGAGAGACTGAAGAAAAGATTAAGAGAATTCGCCCAGAGAGAGACAAAGAAGCATGTCCTTCTCACAGTAAAGATAAAAGAACTCCTTGATGTAGTGTCAAAGCAGAGAGAGGTCATAGAGAATATCAACCAGGCAGATATGAACCTTTATGAACTCATGGATAACACAATAAAGCAGATAAAGGAAAATAGGAATTCTGTGGATTACAGTATAGTAGAGAAGAAATTGGACGATATGAGTGTTGATATAGCTTCTGTATCTGATCTTCTTGAGATGCCAGAAGAAAAGATTGCTGAAGCAGTAGAGCAAAGCAACGAAGCCGAGATCACAGATGATTTCAAGGTGGAAGCTCAAGAAGATGAAGCGAAGATAAGGATAAGAGAATCTGTGAGAAGGAGCATAGAGAGCGGGGATAGCCCTGAATTGATCAAAAAGTCATTAATAGATTCTGGCGAGAAGGAAGAGGTCGTAGAAGAAGTCATAAATGATGAATTAGAGGAGCAGAAAAAGAACACCTGATTTTTTTCACAGAAAAATATATAAAGACATTTTTTTGTTTTCTTTGCAACTAAATCAAAAACCGCT
>JBKGYM010000022.1:0-12350 GCA_046546115.1 Candidatus Woesearchaeota archaeon | reverse complement strand
ATCATATGAGAATGAGACCTTCTCAAAACTCAGGTCAGAATGCTCCACTTTTTCCTCGCCTTCATCCTTCAGCGTGTTCTCTGTCTGCTGGACAGCGTGAGCTCTTTCAAGAGCAGAGTATGTGTCTCCCATGAAAGAGTATATCCTTCCTAGCCTGTGGAGGTTCAGGAAGGCTTTCTCTACGATAGTGAATACGAATACGAGGTCTCCTGCTGTTAGTTCTCCTTCAGTGACCAGATATATGGAGATGCCAATGCTCAATGCTCTGACAAGGTTTGTTATTATGTCTCTCAGGCTTATCTTCCAGAATTCTGTATTCGTCCTTGCTTTCACTGCTCTTTTGAATCTTTCAAGATGATTGACCTGTTCTTTTGATTCCCTCTTCTCTTGGACATAATCCTTCACAGTCTTTATGTTGTACATCCCTTGTGCGAAGATCTTGGTCGCTTCTTCAAATTCATGATGGTATTCTTCCCTGAACGATTGGCTCTCCTTGAACTGCTTGTTCACGAGATATAGTATGATTGGACTGAATATGGCATAGATAAGACCGATACGCCAGTCCACCCAGAAGAGGACGGCACCTGTGAGGACCAGCTGTACCAGGCTGGGGATGATATCGCTGTTTATGAACCATATCAACTGTGCGATGTAGTTTGATGCTTTCACTAGTTTGCTCACAATGCTCCCTGTATTCTGTTTACCATGCCATGAGAGAGGGAGTTTCAGCAGTTTAGCGAAACTTTTCTCCTGCATGCTTTTCTGTTGTTCTGCGGCACTACTGGATACTTTTGTGAGGAGATATACATTGATGAATGTCATTACTGTCAGGGCAAGGAACATCAGGCTCAGAAGCATCAGAAGATAATTTAGGCCCTGCCCTTCAACAACCCCATCGACAATGAGCTTCACAAGATATGGTGGAACGAATTTTATGAGCTCGCCAATCAGTATGACAAGAAGGAAGACCAGAAACAGCTTCTTGAAACCCGGCATCAGGCTGTAGACTATATGGACAAAATCTTTGACGCCGCCCTTTTCTCTCATCAGAGGTTTTTGACCCATCTTTTTTTTAAATTTTACCATTTTATTCCTAGATTCTTTATGGGAAAGTTTTTTATATGATATACACATTTGTATATTGATATACATAACAAATGCACGAGGTGTTTTATGATGCGAAAGATAATCATGATGTTGGCAGTGTTTATCCTTATGGCTTCTTTTTCTGTTGCAGCAGTTGAGGATGAGAACCTCACAGATGAGGGTGATGTCCAGATAACTGAAGAGGAGATTGAAGGCATGGAGGAAGATATTGAAGGCATGGACGATGAGGAGATTGCAGAATATATCAAGGAAGAGCTTGGCGGTCCAGGAATAACACCTGATAGCCAGTTCTACTTCATGAACAACGTTCTTGATATGTTCAAGAGCAGTGAAAGGATCGCTAACGAGAGAGCTGCAGCGGTGGCCATGATGGCTGAGCGTGGAGATGAAGAAACTCTTGAGAAGGCAATGGAGAATTATGAGAGAGTGATGGAACGGAGATCTGAAGAGTCAAACAGTAGCGAGGATGGCGCTGAATCTTTTGCCAACCAGTCAAGTAAGCATCTTGAGGTGCTTTCGAGAGTGCGTGACAAGGTACCTGAACAGGCAAGAGATTCAATAGGCAGAGCCATGGAGAGAGGTGCTGAAGGTCGTGAGAGGTCTATAGAGAATCTCAAAGAGAAGAATCCTGAGCGCGGACAGCAAGTTGCTGAGAGGACACTACAGAGAGTGATGGAGAATGCTCCAGAAGAGGCTCAGCAGGGATTGCAGAGAGCTTTTGAGAATGTCCAGAACCGCATGGGTAAAGGCCCAGGAGAGATGTCTGGTGGCATGCCGGGTAATAGAAGTGAACTGCCAGGAGAAGCTGATCGTATGCCTGGGGATGAGGACCTTCCAGGAGAAGCTGATCGTATGCCAGGAAATGACACAGGAATGCCAGGGGACGAGATCAATGATTCAGAGAATACCACAGGTGCTGCTGGAAACGCTCCAGATGATGAGATTCCTGTATGAATCATAAATTTTTATTTTTTTTATTATTTATTAACAACGCAGATTTTTGTATGACATTCTCTTGTCCTTAACTATATTTTTTTTAAATAATAAGATATTCTTCTTTGTATGGGATTGATACATTCGACATATCCTGAGAATATAGAGAAGATATTGGAAGAGGGAATCCTGCCTACATCTTATACGGGTCTGAGTCCTAATCATCCGAATTCAAGACCTGACCTTGTATATCTTCTCTATTCCCATGGTCTTGACAAGAGTCCCTGGGGTCCTTGTACTATTGGTATAGATGAGTCCTGGGTAAGAAGTAATAGTGGGAGGCTGAAGGGTTCTTACCTTATTGAAGAATATGAAATCCAAGACGAGTTTCTTGATTATCTTTTCCAAAACTCTATCACGGCAATCGCAGCTTCATTTGATATAGATTTCGCATATTTTCAGGTCACTTCAAGTATTCCAGTACCAAAAGAAGCTTTATCTCTTTTGCGTTATTCGCATAGATTCTGAGAAAGTTTTAAGAATTGATATTCACTACTCCAAATCATGCAAGAATATGATACGCCTGCTGAGATGATCGATGAGAATTTTGATGAGATCCTAGAGGATGGGAAAAGGATCAGGGCCATCTGTGATGATAATGATATAGATATCCATGACTTCCATGCATTGCTTGATGTCCACACAACCATGTGCTACACTGGTGGTGTCAGGGAATTCTACACCAAAAGACGTGACATCGGACTGAAGGCGATATCCATGTTATCAGAATCTATCCAGGCATTATCAGGAGATGATCAGAACACTTATGATGACCGGGATTTTGATAAGGCCTTTGCGGATAATATAGGGGGTCGGATTGCTGAATTGCAGAAGCAATCACGCCAAGCACGATCTGAGAATTTCTTTACCGGGGTTCTTGAGGCTACAAGACAGCTTTACGAATCAGAAGATTTCTTGGACAACACATTGGATAAGTACTTCACTCAGATACTCCCTAAGATGGGATTCTACACTGATGAGGATGTGGAGAGATCCTTCGAGAAAGCAAGAGAGCGTGATGCTCAGACGGATAAGGAGATCTTATCTGCTTATGGTCTCGAAGACAGGATATAGGCCCAAACTATTTATACTACTTCTTCACTGGATAAGATATGAGAAAAGCTATGTTCGCAAGTCTTGTCGCATTCTTTTCTAATCTTTCCCTTCTTATCATAAAAGGTACTGCAGCATATCTCTCTGGCTCGGTCGCACTTGCTTCTGATGCTGTCAACTCTTTCACTGATGTGGTATCATCAGCAGCGATCTTTTTTGCAGTTAAGATTTCAGGTAAACACGCGGATAATGATTATCAGTTCGGTCATAAGCGTGCTGAACCTTTGGCGGGCATCATCGTAGCGGTTTTGGGATCTGTCCTGGGTCTAGAAGTATTGAGGAGTTCAGTGATGGGTTTTATCAGTCCGGGAGATATAACAATCGGAAATTTCACTATCCTTGTCATGACTGTCGTCATATTTGTGAAACTTTCCCTTTACATCTATTTCAAGATCCTATACGTGAAGCACAAGAAACATCCATCGCTCAACGCATTATCTGTAGATTCAAGGAATGATATGCTCATCTCATCCTTAGTGCTTGCTGGGTTCTTCTTCTACAAGATGGGCTACCCGTTCGCTGATAGCACTGCTGGACTTATCATCGGTGTCTGGATAATAAGGAGCAGCTTGAAGATCGGGATAGACAATTCAGATTATCTTATGGGCAAGAGACCGTCTGAAGAGATGATGAACAAGATAAGGAAGAAGGCCATCTCTGTCAGGGGAGTCAAAGGGCTCAATGATGTATTCGCTCAATATGTGGGCCCTTATATACACACGGAAGTACATATAGAGCTGGAAGATAATCTTAAAGTGCCTGAGGCTCATGATATAGCAAAGAGGGTGGGGAAGAAGCTGGAGAAGACTGATGTCATAGACAGGGCTTTCATCCATATTGATCCTTATACCAGGACACGGAGAAAGACAAGAATCTCATAGAAGCATATGATCGATTGCCTCATCTATGTTGTTGACATTGACAACTTCGATGTCATGTTCACTCTTCGCGTAGTGTTGTATATCATCCATCTCTGAGTATCTCGATGTCCTTTGTATGGTGAACCTGTCAGAGAATGTAGTCTCGTGTAATTCCTCGGGGATGAGTATTTTATCAAACCCATGCTCTGCGGCTGCTTTTATCTTCTTAGGTATCTCCTCTACATAACCTATTCTGCCGTTTGGGTATATAGTTCCGGTTATAACGACATTGTCTTTCAGTTCTTTTCCTTGGTATAAGGCAATCATCGCTATTGTCTTTGCTGCACCAGCAGATTCTCCACCAAGATGGCCGTTTGATATGTCATAAGTGATTATGAAATCCATCTCATTATCATCGTTCATGTATCCTTTGGCGACTTGGACTGCTATATTTGAGCTATGCTGGAGTGCAGGTTCAATGTATGGACTGGTCCTGATATATGTGTCTGAGTTACCTGGAACACCCTGGACGGTCATGACTGCGACATCTCCACGATACCCTTTATCGTCCACCGCCAGCACAGGAACCTTTCTTACAGTCTTCATATGCCCTGAGGAAAGTTCTGTTAGACCCTCGGAATTATGTCCTATCCCATCAGAGGGCGTAGCCAAGACAAGCAGATTAGCATAGACTGCTGTGGCCAGCATAAGACCAAGCATGAAATATACAAGTTTTAGTTTCTCTATCGTATCTGCCATCTTTCTTTCTCATGTTGTTATTGTGAAACTTAAAAAAGTTACTATCTTGTGGTAACTACAAAATCTGGATTAATTATTTAAATTGCAGAACTTCCCGCGGAACATGAAAGCGATTGTTTTAGCGGCCGGAAGAAGTACCAGGACATTCCCTCTGACGGTGAGCAGAGCCAAGCCCATGCTGCCTCTTCTCAATGGAACAGTGTTGAGTTACACGTTGGATATACTCAGGGATATGCATTCAATAGAGGAAGTCATCCTTGTGGTGCATCACGGAAAGGATGAGATCATAAAGACTTTTGGCGATAGTTACAAGGGTATGTCCCTGACCTATGTGGATCAGGAAGAACCGATGGGAACAGGGCATGCGGTCCTCATGACTGAGTATCTCTTCGGTACGGAGGATGATTCTGTAGTCATCGTGAATGGTGATGATATATATAACCGAGAAGACTTCTCAAGACTTCTGAAACGAAGTCCTTCAATAGCTGTGAGGAAAGTGGATAATCCAAAGATCTTTGGCATCTTTGAGGCAAGGGAGCGTGAGGGACAGCTGATCGCTACTGGTCTTGAAGAGAAACCACGGTATCCTAAATCAGATCTCGCTAACCTTGGCTGTTATCACCTTAGCACCTCAATATTCACATATCTGAAGAAAGTGAAACCATCTCAACGTGGAGAGATTGAGTTGACTGATGCAATACGACGTTATATTGATTGGGACGATATCACTCTTACAAGATTCAATGGAATGTGGATTCCGATAGGTTATCCCTGGGATCTTCTGACTGCTAATGATCATCTGATGCAGGGTAATGAACCAATCATCATGGAATCTGTTGATATGAAGAGAAATGTTGAGATAACAGGCAACACCATCATAGGGGATGGTGTGAGGCTTGGCAATGATGTTGTTATAGAGAATTCCATCATTATGGAAGGAGCTCAGATTGGTCAGGGTTCGGCTATAAGGAATTCTGTGATCGGACGTGATGTCAGGATTGACAAGAACTTTACAGCTCAGGACATGAACAATGGTATTATAACATCGGCTGTCAAAGGTCAATATGTGGAAGTCCATAGGAAACGTTTTGGTTGCGCAATAGGTGATGGTGCAAGGATATCCAAGAAAGTGACTACTCATCCTGGAGTCAAGATATGGCCAGATGTGAACGTAAATAATGTGCTGGTGGTCGATGAGGATATCACAGAATGATATTAGAATCGTTTGATCCTCCAATATTCTCACTAAGTCTACCGCAAATTATTTGAACTACCCATTGTGTGGAACTTACATGGAATTTAATCCCGACGGAAGCCTGAAGCTTGGTCCTGGAATGAAAAAGGAAGATCCGAAAAGAAAGCTTGAGACTGAACGATGTATACATGTCAGAAGGGATATTGTCTATGAGCGTCCTCCGAAGAAGTGTAGACTCCTCGTGTCATTCTCAAAGCTTATGCAGCCTTTCTTGGAGAATACATTCGCAGAGACTCCAGTCGAGATCAGGAGGCTTGATACACATGAATTCAATGTTGATATAGGTTCTTCTTTCAAGAGGTGTAACGAGTGCAATAAGTTCGTGACAGGATTGAGTGGAAAGGTTCCTGGAAATCTCATTGAAGATAAGGGGACATGCACTTTTCGTGGAAGGACACAGACCTTCGCCTTCGAGGATCATTTTGAATGATTCCATCACCTCTGTCACTCACAGGATTCTCATCACCATAACCTTTAAATATGAATTGCCTTGATATCTCTAGGTAGTGTGTACGTTTTTTGATGTCCAGAGTGTGTGTTGATGACCAAGATAAGCAAACTAGAGATGCAAGGTTTCAAATCCTTCGCTAAAAAAACTGAATTGGTCTTTGATGATTCTTTCAATTGTGTCATAGGACCTAATGGCTCAGGCAAGTCCAACATACTTGATGCTATATGCTTTGTTCTTGGGAAGAGCTCGAGCAAGGCTCTCAGAGCGGAGAAATCTTCAAATCTCATATATAATGGTGGTAAGTCCAAGAATCCTTCCAGAGAAGGTACAGTCAGCCTCTTTCTCGATAATGAGAATAAGCAGTTCCCTGTCAAGGAGAATCATGTCAAGATAACAAGGACGATAAAACAAAGTGGGCAGAGCAAATATAGTATCAATGATGAGACATCCACGCGACAGCAGATCCTGGATATGCTTTCGAGATCTTCTATAAACCCTAATGGTTACAATATCATCTTACAGGGGGATGTTGACCGTATCGTAGAGATTAGCGCTGAAGAACGGAGGAGAGTCCTTGAAGAAGTGGCAGGGATCTCTATCTATGAAGAGAAGAAACAGAAGGCGATGAATGAGCTCGATAAGGTTGAGACCTCGCTTAACGAGGTGGATATTGTGATGAAGGAGAAGGACACCTATATCCAGGAGCTCAAGAAGGATCGTGACCAGGCCTTGAAGTACAAGGAGCTTGAGAAGAAGCTAGCGCAGAATAAAGCCTCCCATCTTAATATCCAGATAACCAGACGGAAAGGCGAGAAAGACAAGAAAGAAGAGCAGACAGCTAAATACCAGGAAGAGATAGACAAGCTGAATGAAGCGATTGGTGGTCAGAGGAAGACAATCGAAGAGAAGAAGAAGCGTCTCGACGAGATAAATGAGGAGATTGAGGAGAAGGGCGAAAAAGAGCAGGTCGAGTTGAACAAAGAGGTTGAATCTCTCAGGATCAACATGGCCAGGTACAGAGAAAGGATTGACAGTTGTAAGCAGCAGATTGCTCAGATTGATTCCAGGCGCACCCAGCTCAAGAGTAATATGTCAGAGATAGACAGCAAGATTGGTGGCTATCTCTCTGAGAAGGAAGGTCTTGAGAAGAAGAAGAAGGAGCTTGAGGCTAATCTCCAAAAAGTTGAGTCACACCTTGCGACATTGCGTGAGAAGAATGATGTTGAGGGTGCTAATGAGATCGAGAAGCAGATTGAAGAGATTGACAAGAGCATAGATGACGATCAGGCGAAAATCCACGAGCTCCGTGAGAAACAGCAAGGTTTTTTCAGGGAGAAGGACAAGCTTGAGGTCCAGCTTGAGAACATTGATGAAGCGATTGATAAGGTTAAATCCATCGAGAAAGAGCACAAGGAAGAGCTCCAGAAACTGAAGACCAAGAAAGAGAAATTCAAAGGGATTGTTGATGAGCTTGGCAAGAAACTTGATGATGATTCTTCTTATGCATCACAGCTCAGCACTGCACGTGGAAGGCTACAGGAGAAGATGGAATCACTTTCAAAGCTTAAAGCGCAGAATATCAGCATCACAGAAGCATTAGGCGCCAGCAATGCTGTCACCAAGATTCTTGACCAGAAGCAGAAATTCAAAGCTCACGGCACAGTGTCTGACCTGGGCAAAGTCACATCAAAGTATTCTTTGGCTCTTGAGATCGCAGCGGGCAACAAACTGAAAAGTATCGTTGTCGAGGATGACAAGGCTGCGTCGGATTGCATCAAATTCCTGAAAAGCCAGAAACTCGGTGTCGCTTCATTCTTGCCACTCAACAAGATAAGGGGCGTTCCTAAGAATCCTAATGCCGACCAGTTCAAGAGGATGAAAGGAGTACACGGCTTTGCTTCTGAATTGGTTGATCATGATTCAAGATTCAAAGATGTATTCTCATATGTTTTCGGCAATACACTTGTTGTCGATGATATTGCGGCGGCCAGAGCGATCGGTGTGAACAAGATAAGGATGGTAACACTGGATGGTGATCTTGTGGAGATGTCAGGTGCTATGCATGGAGGACACAGGTCACGGAAATCTGCAGGCGCTGGCTTCAAAGAGAAAGAAGTCGCAGAAGATATAGAGAAGCTCGAGAAGGAGACTGAAGACCTCCAGAATGTGATCTCGACCCTAGAAGAACAGAGAAAAGGGACTGAGGAACGTATCGCAAAGCTCAGGGAAGATAAGGCTGAGCTTGAAGGAGAGATCATGGCTGCTGAGAAAAGTCTTCATCTTCAGAGCACTGATGTGGGTTCCAGCAAGGAGGAGAAGACTAAGCTCCTCGACCGTATGGAAGAGATCGATAAGGAGATTGATAAGATACTCGAAGAGATATCCGACGTGAACCGGAGGCTTGCTGATAATAAGTCAGAGAAACAGAAGCTTAAGCAGAAAGTCTCCACACTGAGAGACCCGAAGGTTCTTGCTGAACTGAACACGTATGATCAGAAAAGGCAGGAGCTGAAAGAAGAACTAGTCAAGGTAGATTCACGGCTTGAGTCGCTCGAGAACCAGATATCAACAATCGCAGGTCCTGAGAAGGAAAGGACTGATGGCATACTGAAACAGCTTGAGAAGGAAGAGAGAGAGTTCAATGATGAGATATCTAACCTTGAGAAAAAGATCACTGATGGTGAGAAAGAGCTGAAGACCAAGGAAGAACAACAGGCCAAATTCTACAAACAGTTCAAGGGACTCTTCAATGAGAAGACGAAAGCCAATGAAGAGATGCAGAAGGCTGAGAATGAGATCGCGAACAAGAATGAGAAGATCAGGGAGATTGAAAGGAAGATCAATGTCGCTAATCTGGAACTTGCAAGGATCAATGCTGAATTGTCAGGTCTGGAAGAAGAATTCAACCAGTATGAGGGTGTAGAACTTGTTGATAAAACTGAAGAGCAGCTCAAGAAAGAGATAAAGGATTTCGAGAAGATGGCGGAGAGTATAGGGGATGTCAATATGAAGGCTCTTGAGGCTTATGAGCGTATCAAGGAAGAGTATGATAAGATGGTCGAGAAGAAAGAGACTCTGACAAAAGAGAAGAATGATGTTCTTGTGATGATGAATGAGATTGAGGCCAAGAAACAGGAGCTCTTCATGGAGACATATGAGAGGATATCTGAGAATTTCGTCAGGATATTCAAGGAGTTGAGCACTAAGGGTGACGCTTTCCTTGAACTGGAGAACCCGAAGTCGGTCTTTGAAGGTGGAATGAGGATCAAAGTGCGGCTCACGGGTAAAAAATTCCTTGACATAAGAAGTCTTTCAGGTGGCGAGAAGACACTCACAGCACTCGCTTTCATTTTCGCGGTCCTTGAATACCAGCCAGCGCCTTTCTATGTGCTTGATGAGGTTGATGCAGCGCTTGACAAGAGGAATGCTGAGAAGTTAGCAGAATTAGTGAGAAAATATACAGGCAAAGCGCAATATATTCTAATATCCCATAATGATGGGGTCATTTCAGAAGCGGACACATTATACGGTGTCACGATGAATGAGCACGGCATGAGCAAAGTTGTCAGCTTAAGAGTCTAGTGTGCTTGAGTTTCCACACCAAAGCGAGGCGTAGTGCAGCGGAGCACACGCATGCGCCATGAGGGTGTATGACCTCAATGAGTTTTCAATCTGCAGTGGGCTCCTATGGACTAGAATCCCAGTCTTCTCCGGAAATCAAGTTCATTCTCATGAACTTTCCTCACCCCATATCTCGTGAGACGTTCATCTGTGCCGTATCTGATCATTGATATCACTGTCCTTGCGATGTCCGGGTGATGGAATGAACTAAAATGGTTCACATTACCGGTGAAATAAGTTACCGATCTATGGATTGCGTCTTCCATATTTTCATTTGCTATAAGATTTCTCGGGTCTGTGCTATCAGTGGAGAGCAAGAGATCATCTTTTCCCCGCAGAATTCTTCTACCTTTGTGATTCGATAGTATGAAATGATTGTAGTTTGGGCGATGCTCTAGCTCGTTGGTTGTATTCAGCTCTTTCAGGAAATCGCTCCCCTCTAAGGCATCAGTGATTCCTGAGAGCTCTTTCGGTGAATATTCTATGCCTTGTCCTTCCAGTGCTGCACTCATATATCTTGGGGCCAACATCCTCATGACAGGGGTGAAAGGGAAAATTCCAAAACCTGAATGTGGGGTTGCTACCATCCCTACATTATTGAAGAGTTGAGGCTCTTCCCTGACCATGGCTCTTGCGACAAGCCCTCCCATACTGTATCCAAGCACATCAGTCTTTTCACCTTCATCCAGCTCTTCTTTCAGGATGTCGTTGAATGATTTTGCTATATCATCTATGCTTCTTGTACTCGGATAAGTCGCTGTCATCACATTCCCTTCATAGTGTTCCATAGCGAGAGAGATCGGTGATTGGGGATTTTCAGGATAACCCCAGAACTGTTCACTGGCAGCAAATCCATGTATCAAAAGAAGTGATTTCCCTGATCTGTATTCGGGGATCACGATATCTGTGCTTTGGTCATGAGTCATAGAATAGCGTAATGCGATGTTCTGGAATGGCTTAGAGTTTGTGATGATATGCTCTAGGGGTCTGGATACTGTGATTCCACCAGCAATGGCGGCTGAGAGCCCTAATGCCAGGAGAGTTTTCCTCAGTCCCATAGGAACAATATTTTCTCCTTAAATTTAAATATAGTTGATTTCTAGAACAATACCACTCATCTTCTCTCTATAAACCCCTTCAAGGTCGTATATAGTCTCTCTATAGAATCAGTGTGTAGACATTCTTTTTCAGAATGCATCCCTTCACCAATGAGGTTGCTTTGCTGTCCTCACAACCTTAGTCTATGCATACCTTATCTTAAACTTTTTGGATGTTTCATGTTCCATCTACAAAAAGTTTTATAATATCTGCTTTACTACTATGCAGTATGGACCCAGAGCTTGAGAAGTTTGTCGACTCGGTTGAGAATCAGATAACTGCTAAAAGACTGGATGATAGGAAGACTATAGAAGAGAGGCTTTCAGATCATCCTATTTTCAGTTGTGTATACGCAGGAAGACTGGGCGATGTGGATGATATTGTACCTACAGCATATCACAAGAACAACCCAGATGAGATGTTTGTGACATACGTGGAAAGCTTCTATCAGGATACGATTGATGGAAAACCTATAATTGATTTCATGCTCCATGGTTTCTCCTCAGATAGAACTTCTATGAAGAATGTGCCTGTGAGGACAAGAGGAACCCTTTATGCCACTCAAGATGATACTGACTCAACCGTATACAATATAGAGAGTATGAGGTCTCTGCCTAAGGATTATGATCCACTTGTCCATTATGAGGAGGAAGGGCTGTAAAGTTTTTCATCGTTTCTCAAGCTGATGGCCTCTTCATATAGTATGGCTAAAAGCTGTTTTTCTCTCATGATCCTATTGTGATCAGAATCGTTGATTATGTATGTTTCTGGTTCTTTCCCATAATATTTAAGATTTTCAATGAGATGTTCTGTATGTCTGCTGTTCACTGTCAGGTCATCTTCAGCATATGCGACAGAGATCTCACCATCATACCCTTTGAGCCACATGTCATTCTTCAGGTCTTCTTTGAGCATAAGACTGACCGGATAGAATGGGAAGAAACCAGAGACTGTCTCCGAAAGTCTATTGAATGCAGAGATAAGAAAGATTTTCCTGAAGTCTCTTCTGGATGCATGGTAAGATGTGGTGGTACCACCAATGCTGTATCCTATGATCATAGTGTTGTTCATATCATAGTCTGCTATATCAATG
>JBKGYM010000021.1:0-12717 GCA_046546115.1 Candidatus Woesearchaeota archaeon | reverse complement strand
ATGAGAGTAACGTTTATCTCATAGGTTCCTGATTCTGTGAAATTGACATCACATCCAAAATCATGATTGGCTGGTACAGTGTAATTACAGGTCTGCCTGTCCTCATATCCATCATGATCAGGACCAGTAGGCCATATTGCCACAAGAAGCTCATTGTCATCCCTGACAGCATCTGATGTCATCTCTCCTGTTATCCTGGCATCTTCATATGCTTCTTTGAATACTACATCAAGGTTCAGGTCATCAGGTTGTTCAGGTTCTTTGATATCTTCCTGGATAAGCTCATCTTCTATATCCTGTTGGTCAAATTCTGCATGCCGATAATACTTATCATCATCAAAACTAGCTACAGCGATGATAGTGTAATTTGACCTGTTCTCAGCGACACAATGGAATTCCATGTCACCTGATCCGGAAATATCACATTCGACTTCAAGCGGATCATCATATGAGTATAATGTGACATTCACGGGTGCATCAACAGACCCACTCTCATTACCTGAGGACAATGATGTGTTCACATCACCATAGAATTCGACCTTATCTTCTGAGATGAATGAAGCATTCTGGACCATCACGTCAAATATAAACTCCTCATTGGCCCCTTCCTCAGCTGATGATGTGGCAGTAGCTAATAGAAGCAATAATAATGAGATTACAAGGATCCTCTGAAGATTATCTGGTATCATGATGCCTCCCTGTCACCCCACACCAGTTGATTTTCATGATCTTCCTCTAGCTTCCTTAATGATGATAGGACTTTGCCTATTGCCGAAGTCTTCTTCAGAGAAGAAGGTGTGACCCGTTTCCCTATCCTATCAGAGTACTCCGAGAATATCTGTTGTGCACGTCTTGTAGTCATCCGAGTGCCTTTGTCATTCGTGAAAAGGTAACCAGAGTCTGTTATCGAATGGAGCAGATGACTAAGATCCTCGCTTATCTCGCATTTCCTCTGAGCATTGGAGAACCTGGAATCTGTAGGAGGTATGATAACCTCATCTCCGTTGATATCAGATGAAGTCAGGGCCAATGCCTGACCTATCGTCATACCTGTCTCGACAATCAACCTGAAGAACGCTTCATCCCTCGAGGATCTTGCACCAGAAATTAGATAGTCTATGTCATAGGATGTCAGGATACCCTTCTCATCATCTTGAATCCAATCCTCAGCACCCTCTGGCTTACAGAATATCTTCTCAATACCTAGCTTCCTGAGTTCCCGAGCGTTATAGCCAGTGCACTCCTTTACAATCTGCTGCAGCCGTCTCGGAGTCAGTCTTGTAATACAGTTTGCAGAGAACAATGGCCACCCTGGTCTCCTGGACTTTTTCAGCTCTTCCAGTGAAGCTCTTAATTCTTTTGTAAGTTCCCTCTGAGAACCATCCTTGAGGATTATAGAATCATCATCCAAATCATCAGTGTCTAATGCTATTATCTCGCTTGTCTTGAGTCCACAAAGATATATCAAAAGACAGATATTCCTGTCTCTGCAAGAATCTATGCTGTACAGATAACTCTCCAACGCGCCAGCTTGGCAAACCTCATCAAAATACACAAATGACCCCTCAATAGACACACACTTGCCGAAAAACGATTTCGCGATTACGTCTTATGCGAAATTGGTATTTAAATGTTTAGAAAATGTTTAGTTGATATTAGCATTTCAAGGATTTCGCATTTATAACATTTGCGAAACTGGAAAACATCTTATTCTGCTTTGTCCACTCATTTCAATGCTTCTAGTGGACTTTCACAACCTTCTTCCACGCATTCCTCTATCTTGTCTACCATCTGCGGACCATATTGCTCAGGAAAACCCCTCCAAGCTTCGTCACCTATGAATGTCACAGGGATAGCATGAGCCGTCTCAGCATGCGCTGCTGTGAACTCTTCCCAGAACTCAGCATTTTTTTTAGAATTATATAATTCGAATTCCATTATCTGAACATCTTCCATAATCTCATCATCCATCTCTTCAAAGAATTTTTTTTGATCTGTACAGAAAGAGCATCCATCCCCCCAGAAGAAATAAACCTGGACCTTCTCGGGATCTTCTTCTATGTCATTGATAACAGTGCGCTCTTCACTCTTGTTTGAATAACTCTCTCTATCATAAGTTTCACCAATATCTTCATCAGAAAATGAATCTATCTCTGAACAAGAAGAAAGAGATAATACTGAAAAAAAGAGAAATATGAAAATTGCCATTTCTCGCATCAAAATCACAAACAGAATATCATTTATAACATTTGCGAAACTGGAAAATTGGCAAAGAAAGGCCCCACGATAGGATGACAAATTTAATAAAGATATCTTGCAGGATATGGTAAGATAATGATTGAATACATCATGCTTATCGTTGGTATATCTCTTCTGCTTAAAGGTTCTGATTATCTTGTAGAAGGATCCTCTTCACTTGCAAAAAAGCTCGGCATATCCACACTCGTTGTCGGCCTTACTGTTGTAGCTTTCGGGACATCATCACCTGAACTCATTGTTAATCTGGTCGCCGCGTTGAAAGACAGCGGTGATATAGCGCTTGGCAATATCGTAGGCAGCAGTATGGCGAATACTCTGCTCCTGCTGGGGATTATGGCACTGATGAAACACCCGAAAGTCAAAAGCTCTACCACATGGAAAGAGATACCATTCTCCTTCCTGGCCGCTCTTGTTTTGTTTATCTTCTCCATAAGAACATTCCTCAGTGGTGATCCTGAGAATCTCCTCTCCAGATCAGACGGCATGATACTCTTGCTCTTCTTCATCATCTTCATGTATTACATATTCGAGATGATCAAGAAGGATAAGAGATTGAAGAAAGAGACCGAGATAGCGGCTACAGCAGAACATTCTGGCAGGAGGCAGGCATTGATGATTATCGGAGGTCTGATGGCCCTCTATCTCGGCGGAAGGTGGACCGTGGATGGAGCAGTGATCATCGCAGAGACATTCGGTCTGAGCGAATACCTCATATCTGCGACTATAATAGCAGTAGGTTCATCTTTGCCAGAACTCGCGATAACAGTCACCTCGGCCTTGAAGAACAAGGTAGGTTTAGGTGTGGGGAATATCATAGGAAGCAATATCTTCAATATCTTCTGGGTGCTGGGTGTCACCTCAATCATCAGGCCCATCAGAATACCGAGTTTTCTGGCAATTGATCTAGCACTTCTGCTATTCTCCACAGCACTATTGTTCACATTCATGTTCACGAGCAAGAAAAACGAGCTTGACAGATGGGAAGGAGCAGTCCTACTTCTCTGTTATATCACTTATATATCACTTATGATAATTAGATAAGAAAAGATAAAAAATAGAATAACAAAAAATAAAGAATCACTTAGCTTCCTCTTCTTCAGGAACAAGTTCATCCACTAGCGGAACATCCCCTCTAGATTGAAATCTGCTTCAACAGCATCATAATCAGAAGTGCAAGCTCCAAGAACAAAGGCTGCTGCCAATAGCATTACTGCCAAATAAAGCTTTTCTGCCATACGAGCACAGAACGACTAGATTCTGAAAAAACATTCATTGCTCTCATTGAATTGGAAAACAAAAAGATATGAGAATGCCCGAAAAAAATGAAAGAAATTTCTAAATCTTTTAAGATATATTGACTTCATCATAAGGAGCCGTGATCCAACATCTTCCCACCACATCAGTGACAGAATATATGCTTATCTTTAGATGAGCTGGATTCTTTTCTACCTTGATATTCTTCAAGTAATCTGAGACCGCTTTAGTCTTCATATTCTCTTCAAATTCATCAGGATCATAAAGTTGATTGAGAGGGTGTCTAGACAAAAGACGCAATGTGAACTCATCAGGATCTTTTGCCTCTTTTGATCTTGCTAGATATTCTACCAATCTAGACTGTTGTGGCTTCAAAATGACTTTTTTCTTTTTATTCTCTTCCGACAAAACAGCATCAAGAGTTCCCAGATATTGTCTCTCATGTGTAGATTCTGGCGGCCTTTGCCCTGTTATCTCATATAAACTAGCAGCAAAATCACTCTCTCCCGTTATCTTACATCTCTCATAGACTTCATCAACAGCCCAATCCTCTGGATAATACCTTGGGAATGCATCTCTCAATGATTTCAGAGAATCCAAATCATCAGAATACAAGAAACCATTCATCATACCTTCTACATATTCTCTAGGGATATCATCAAGGTCATTGGGGGTCTCACCGGATAATATCTGTGCCAATCTTTCATCTATAGAAACTGGCTTCCTTTTACCAATCCTCAAAATATTACCGAGTCCCATCGTATATCAAAAATAAAATAACAAAAAATAAAGAATCACTTAGCTTCCTCTTCTTCAGGAACAAGTTCATCAATAATCTGCATTGGGATCTCATTCTCCTGCAACTTTTTCCTGATCTCCCTGCTCGATTTACCCTTAAGCTGAGAGATAGTCTGGTTAGCAGCCTCGACAAACTCATCATGACGCTCCTTCATCTCCTCTTCAAGATGCTTTCTCTCTTCCTCAAGCTCCTTCTGCTCAGCAGCTGTGATCTCTGTCTTCTCAGCCTTGATCTCTTTATCGAACTTGCCTGAATTGATGTTCTTGATGGATGCGACGGCATGCTCACCTTCAACCAGTACACCTATCGACTGGCATGTTCCACAGATCTCTTTGACCTTCTGCTTGAGATCCTTGCCCAGAAGAGCATCTTCTTTCATCTTGGCGACCTTTATTATCTGTTCAATCTTCAGATCAGCTATATGCTCATCTCTGGGATTGCTCGAACCCTTCTTGATACCCGCCTCGCTCTTAATCAATGCTGAAGCAGGAGGAGTGCCTATACTGATACTGTAATCTTTTGTATCTGTATCAACAGAAACTGTCACTGGGACCTGCATCCCTGCAAAACTCTTGGTCTTCTCGTTGATAGAATTGACGACTTCTCCAATATTGACTTTCATCGGACCTAGCGCAGGACCTAATGGTGGGGCTGCTGTAGCTTTCCCGCCCTCAATCATAACTTCTACTTTTTCTGTAGCCATATTTATCACTCTCCGTAACTCACGTTGGATGCCCGATGTTCCATAATGGACGCATCAAGCGACCGGTTTGTAATGAAAAATCACAATTAATTTATAAATCTGGTGCATTCCTGGGTAGATGGAAGGCAAGATATTGCTGGATATGGATGATACATTATATGATTTCTTAGGAAACATCACAGATTTATATAGAAGACTATATCCTGAAGAACCATTTGTCGCGCCGGAAGATATGTATGATAATCACTTCTCAAAGGTATACAGAGAACAGATCGGCCATATGGCGGAAGAACGCATGGAGGAACTTTTCCATATGCCTGAACTCTACAGGAATCTCAGACCTTTGCCTGGAGCTGTCGAAGCGGTCCACGAGATGCTCGATGAAGGTCTCGATGTCCGCGTATGCACTGCACCTCTCCGCGACTATAGGCATTGCGTTCATGAGAAATATGAATCTTTGGATGAACATTTTGGAAAGAATCTGACAGATCATCTGGTATTGGCGAGAGACAAGACAGCTATCAAAGGCGACATTCTTGTTGATGACAGACCAAGAATCTCTGGAAGATATGAGCCTGAATGGAACCATGTACTTTTTGATCAACCTTTCAACAGGCATGTTGATCTTCCAAGAATCCAGTCATGGAGTGAATGGAAGTCAATCCTGAAAAGATAAGGAGAAGAAGAAATCATTCTTCTGTGTCTTCACCATCACGTCTGATGACCTTGATCGCATCTACACTCAATGTTATAGGTATAGGAACTGCAGAATCAAGAAGCTCGACAACGACTTCCTCTTTTGTCGGGTCGATACGTGTTATCTTGACCTTCTCACGCTTGAATGGTCCTGATATTATTTCTGCAATATCGTTCTTCTGGACATTCACTTCTTTCTTGACCTGCTCAAGCATGTGCTCAATCTCCTTATAGTCAACCGGTGCTGGAAGCACACCTCTTGCATAAGGGACATTATAAGCAGCTTGTTCAGCATCATATTTTGAAGCAGCTTCCATGAAGATGTAACCACGCATACCATGCGGCCTGACAACAGCATAGACAGGCAATTTCTTCCTTTCTACATTACTGCCTAGAAAATCCATTACCTGGTCTTCCCTGTTAGCAGTTGTCCTGAGAGCATAAATCTGTGAAACCTCTTGTGTTTCTCCTTGAGTGTTCTGTTCCTCATTTTCAGCCATAAAAATCATCTCATATCATTCAGAAGAGGAAGGTAGAGATCATCTGGATAACAAAACCTATCGCTCCGATCGCAAGTATCCCAACACCAGAAACCTTGACAATGGCCTTGAATTCCTCACCACTGGGTTTCTTTGTTATCTTCAGGACCCTTACACATTCATTGAAAAAGTGCTTCAGCTTCATTTTCCCTTACCTTCTTATCATCCTTCATTTAAATAACTTATCTCTTTTGGAATCTTCACTAGGTTCCGAACGATTCCAAAGAAGAATGAGATATGAGAATTATATTTTATTTAAAAAGGTTACTATTATAAAAATAAGAAAATATGCGGACAATCAGTCCACAAACTCTATCCCCAGCTCAGACTCGGTCTCCTGCTTGCGTTTCTCAGTCAAGCCGCCTCGTCCGAAAATCTGAGAGCTCTTCACACCGGTCACGATGATCATGACACGAAGGGTACTGGCCATGTCCTCAGAGATCTGTGCACCCCAGATGACTCTTGCATCTTCATCAAGCTTCTCTGATACCACTTCTACAACCCGCCTCGCTTCATCAAGAGTCATATCATTTCCGCCGGATACATTGATCAGAGCACCATTCGCTCCGGAAACATCAACATCAAGCAGTGGATTGTTCAAAGCTTTCTCAACAGCTTCCTGCGCCCTGTTCTCTGTGTCAGATTCACCTACGCCAATGAGCGCTACACCACCATTGCCCATCACGGCTCTGATGTCAGCAAAGTCAAGATTGACAAGACCTGCTTTGGTCACTAATTCAGCAATTCCTTTCACAGAGTTTGTCAGGATCTCATCAGCTACCTTGAAAGCAGTCTGCAGCGGAAGATCTGGCGCCAGTTCAAGAAGCTTATCATTAGGTATGACTATCAATGTATCAACTATATTCTCTAGCTTCTCAAGACCGATTATCGCATTCTCATAGCGTCTATGACCTTCCATAGTGAAAGGTATAGTGACAATAGCAACAGTCAACGCACCAGATTTCTTGGCAATCTCAGATACAACAGGCACAGCACCGGTTCCAGTGCCTCCTCCCAGGCCACATGTTATGAATACCATGTCAGCACCAG
Source organism: Candidatus Woesearchaeota archaeon (assembly GCA_046546115.1). Classification (GTDB taxonomy): domain Archaea; phylum Nanobdellota; class Nanobdellia; order Woesearchaeales; family CAZJJJ01; genus CAZJJJ01. The sequence continues at coordinate 5,417 of JBKGYM010000021.1, read as the reverse complement.
CAAGGGACTGTTTGATCTCCTGCTCTTGCTCTCTGGATGCCTCTTCGCCAACTTTAGGTATGCTACCTGCTCCCAGGCCTTTGGTAGTGTCCTTTCCTACAAGTATCTTCTTGTCAGCATTTGTGTACAGAAGGTCCTGAGCATCAGTGTTGATTGCGACGGTCTCTGCACCAACAATACCGACATCAGATATCCTATTGATAGTGTTGTTTCCACCACCACCACAACCGACAACCTTGATCATGGCTTTCTGGCTGGAAAGCATATCTTCTAGTTCCTTATCAACGCCCTTATTAGCTTCCTTCTGTGATGCCATCTTCTGATTAGAATAATCCTGCTGTTGATAAGAGGATCCAGAACTTGCTCTAGGAGCATTAGCTGCTTCCTGGTTCTCCTCATCTACTCTATCTATTGTGTTTCTTATGAAACTGTCCACATTACCCCACCTCTAGACCAAAATGAAAAGTGATTTGAAGATACTTGAAACATCCCGGATGGACACACTCACAGTATCTTTCTATACCTCAAGAGTTCTCAAACTCATATTTAAATTTATGTCTAATGAAAAACATAGTTTGCTAAAGATTAGAATATATGCGCTTTTCAAGACGTTCCTTTGTCCATTTTCGTGACCGCCCCATGATGAAAATGGTCTATTTCTGCCCTGTTCCAGATGTGACATCGGAGCTTCCGGATGGATTCTCTCCTGATTCTCCATCAGGGATGAAACTGACCTCATCGACATCAACACAAGACTTGATGAAATCAGATATCTTTGTGCTGAGATCCTCTGGCATCTCAGGAAGTCCTTTCAGCTTGATACTCGCCTTCTTGTCATCAAGATCAATAACATAATTATCCGGTTTGATGTTAAGCTTCATGGTAAGCACAGAAGAAATCTGCTCTCTGATATCTGTGACCTTATTCAGTATCTTAACATCATATTCAAGCTCTTTACCTGAAAGAGGATGATTGAAATCCACAATCGTCCTACCGCCTGTCACCGTCCGTATGAATCCCATGGATCCATCAACATCAACCTGGAGACCTGGTTGTGGATTCACATTGTGCTTCTTGAATTTGGATGTCGGGATGAGCTTCATGAGCTTAGGATCCTTCTTCCCGAATGCATCGTCTGGAGGAACTTCTACCTTACCCTCAAACCCAAGTTCTTTACCGATCAGGGCATCCTCAAGACCTTTTATGACCATGGCCTTCCCCAGACATACTGTCACTGGACCATAAGTGGCCTGTGCATTGAAGATATCATTTTCTTTCGCCACATCTTTGGATGTAGTATCAAAAATATAACCATCAGTCTTCACACTTCCAGTATATTCGAGCTTCACAAAGTCTCCTTCCTTGACCTTTTCCATATTGCGAGAAAATCCAACATGATATTTAAAACTTGCTCAAAAAGATTATCTCAAATTATTTATATTAGATGATTGGATGTTATCTCATGACAAGAATCATCTTATACAACATCCAGTACTGCTCAGGGTTCAAAGGCTCTTGGTGGGAATATATCAGATTCTGGAAAATGTTGTTCCCACCAAAATATTTGGACTATGTCATGGCCAACGAGTTGAAGGGATATGCGCCAGACGTGGTCGGATTCATAGAGATTGATACTGGATCCATCAGAGCGAAGAAGAAGGACAAGACTGTGTTCTTCAGGGAATTTCTCGAACTTGGTGATCAAGCAGGGAGAGTCAAATATACGAAAGAAGGCTTTTCCAAGATAATGGGGAGTCTGCCCATCACGAGAAAGCAAGGTAATGCTATAATATCAAAACATAAGATCAGCGAAGTGAAATATCATGACCTAAACAGAGGCACGAAGAGAATCGCGATCGAATCTCTGATTGAGAAGCCAGGGAAATTCAGGGTAATCCTTGTCCATCTTGCATTAGGCAAGAAGGCCAGAAAAGAACAATTAGAAGAGTTAGCACATATCGTCAATGAGATTGAAGAACCTGTGATAGTCATGGGTGATTTCAATACATTTGATGGCATAAGAGAGATACGCTCACTTCTCAGGAAGACAGGATTAAAATATTACCCCGGACAGAGAATGATTCCAACACAACCGACATACAATCCTAAGAACACACTGGACTTGATCCTCACATCAAAAGAGATTGAGGTCAAGGATTATAAGGTGCTGAAAGAGATGAAATTCTCAGATCATCTGCCCATCCTGGTTGATTTTGAATTGACAGGAAAGCATAAGAGAAAGTGATGCCTAGAACATCCATCTCCGGCCGTCCTTCTCAATAAGCTCTTTGGCTCCCTCAGGCATAGAACCATCAGGATATGACTCTGGATCAATATTCAAAGAGAGCATGGGTTCCACAATCCGCCACGACTCGAGAATCTCTTCACTTGATGGAAAAAGGGTCCTGTCATCCAGTAATACTTTCTCAAGGATCTGCTCATAAGCTTCAGGAGTGTTCATCCGGAAAGTCTCGGCATGATTGAAATTGAATTTCACAGGATGAGCATTCCAACTCTCATTAGGCTTCTTGACATTCATTGTGAAATTTATATTCATCTCAGGTTGAATCTCGATTGTCATGGAATTTGGCGGAATCTCTTCACGTTTCTCCGTCTTAGTCATGAAATTCTTGAATTGTATGTAGATGAGGGACCTTGAGGAAGATTGGCGCTTCCCCGTCCGTATATAGATAGGGACACCTTCAAAAGCGCCCTGGGAAGTGTGTAGTTTCAAAGCAACGAATGTAGGGGCACAACCATCATCAGAACCAGGACACGTCTCATACCTTCCAAGAATAAAGTCATCAATACCATTGATACTCCTGAGCACATCCAGTTTCGCTTCAGAAATATGCTCATGCACAAAATCCTCTGGTTCGTACATCATAACATGAGTCACAAGCTGCAGGATGTGGTTCTGCACCATATCCCTGACCACACCCACCTTATTGTAATAAGCAGTGCGCTGCTCAATTCCATTATTCTCATCCAGGATTATCTGGACATGATCTATATATTCCCTTCTCCAGATTCCACTTATTATCTCATTGGTGAATCGCATAACAAGTAGATTCTGTATGAACTCCTTTCCCAGATAATGATCAACCCTGAATATATCATCTTCAGCAAACCTTGACTTGATCTTATCATCAAACATCTTTGCAGACTCCTTGTCATAACCAAAAGGTTTCTCTAGGACAATCCTGAAATTATATGCTGAGGACACTGTGCTATCCAGGTGCTCTATGATGGGGAGCACTTTCTCATAATATTCAGGCAAGACTGCAAGATAGAATATTATCATGGTGTCCTTGCCAGCGTGCTCTTTTATCTTGTCTTCAAGATCTGCAGAATCACTCTCTTCAAGATCAAATCTAAGATAATCAAACCTCTGCTTCAAGGAAGAGCTTATCTTCACACCCTTGAAGAATTCTTCAGCAGTCTTATACCTACGTCCCAGAGCAAGAATCTCAAAATCAAAACCCTTTGCTGCCAGCTCAGAAAATGCGGGATATAACTTCTTCCTTGCCAGATCACCTGTCCCCCCAAATTGCACAAATAAGGTCTTCGTTGTCATCTTCATCGCCTGAATCATCAAAGATATTGAAAAAACTATGGTTTTACCCTGCCTGATCTGATCAGTCAATATCTGTGATGATATGCAATCCTTCATAATCATCAAAATATGCTGCAGGACACTCCTTATAATCCTCATCCATGAAACGCTTAAAGGCTTCTCGTTTAGCATCGCCAAAGAAGAGAAGGATAACGACCGCATCCTTATTGAATGCATTGAAGGTCATGCTGAACCGCTTAGGAGGTGGTTTTGGGGAATCATCCATGTACACAACAGGTTCCACAGAATCAAGATGCTCTGAACCTGGGTACATGGCTGCCACATGGCCATCCTCGCCCACCCCGAATACAATCAGGTCAAATCTTTCTGGGACCTTACTCTTATATTCTTCTATATCCTTATCGACATCACCTGAGAAGACAGGAAAGATCAACTGTTCTTCTTTCAGCTTGCCTTCAGCAATTGCCTCATCAAAGAAATTTTCACGCAAAGTCTGCTCGTTCTTCTCACCCTCGGCGCGCTCATCCACGAGATAGAAACGGCACCGGGAAAGCAGATTAGCACCTATATTGGACATCTCTCGGAGAATTGGGACAATGCTCCTCCCACCTGGAAGCCCGATATTTATCGTCTCCTTATCATTCATGCCCTCGAGCAGCATCCTGAAGAACACACCTGACTCTTGCGGCTCTGATACTTTATACTTTCTCATATTATCACCTTCTTACATATCAATATGAACATAGATGACTCAGGCATCATAGGAGCCTGAGCTTGTCTCCCCTCCATGTCCAGTCCAATTAGTATGGAACTTCTCGCCCCTTTTCTCATCAATACGCTCATAGGTATGAGCGCCAAAGAAATCTCTTTGGGCCTGTATCAGGTTTGCAGGAAGTCTTTTGGACATGTATGAATCAAGATATGCCAACGCAGAAGATATGCCAGGAACTGGTATTCCGGACAGCACCGCATATGACACAGTCTTTCTCAGATTCTGTTGCGCTTCTTCCACATGCTCTCTGAATCGTGAAGCAAGAAGCAGGTTAGGTATCTCTTTCTCCTCAGTAAATGAACTCATGATATCATTGAGGAACGAAGAACGTATTATACAACCTGCTCTCCATATTTTTGCCACCGAAGAGAGATTGATACTCCAATCATACTCATCAGAAGCCCTCCTTATCAGATCGAAACCCTGTGCATATGATACCACTTTCGAAAGGAAGAGAGCGTCCTCAAGCACATCGGGCGAAGGGAGAGATACATCTTCTGTTCTTCTGTCCAAGAGAGAAGAAGCCTTCTCCCTTTCCTCAACCAGAGAAGAGATGAACCTTGCATAGACTGACTCAGCTATTGTCGGGAGGGGCACACCTTGTTCCAAAGATTCTATGGCGGTCCACTTTCCTGTGCCTTTCTGGCCAGCAGAGTCAAGTATCTTGTCAACGATAAATTCGCCATCTTCCTTCTTCTTGAAGATCTGGGAAGTTATCCCGATAAGATAACTGTCAAGCTTGCCCTCATTCCAAGAGGAGAACATATCAGAGATCTCAAAATTACTCTTGCCTGACTCCTTGAGGATATGATATGTCTCCGCGATAAGCTGCATGTCGCCATATTCAATGCCATTATGCACCATCTTCACAAAGTGTCCTGCTCCACCTGGTCCCATATACTCACAGCACGGGGCGCCTTCAGCTTTTGCGGATATGCTCTTAAGGATATCTTGCACATCATCCCAGGCTTCCTTAGAACCGCCAGGCATTATAGAAGGGCCATTTAATGCTCCTTCTTCTCCACCAGATATTCCTGTCCCTATGAATCTTATCCCTTCATCCTGTAG
>JBKGYM010000020.1:0-12994 GCA_046546115.1 Candidatus Woesearchaeota archaeon | reverse complement strand
ATGACTTCTCCAATTTTCATGACAGGTATGACGAAAAGATTATCCCGGATCATGCTCAGCGATTCGCTCCATCTTGAATTGCTGAGGCACCATCATCCAGCTTATGATGATTTTGATATCTCTGACATCCTGAGAAAGGCAAAAGAGATCCCTTATTATCACCTTATGCGCCTTGGTCACCTGGAATTTGAGTTCATCCCTTCTGGCCATATCCCAGGGGCAGCGATGATCCTTATCAAGACAGGGGGAAAGACCATCTTATACAGTGGTGATATCAACGATGAGGACACTTATCTTATACACGGGATGCATACAGATTTCTTGAAGAACCATGAGATTGATATTCTGATATGTGAGTCCACTTATGGCAACAGGAACCATAGGCCAAGGAAGTCTGAGCAGAGACGGTTCCAGAAGTCAGTGAAAAAGACTCTGAAAGCTGGTGGGTCGATCCTCATCCCTTCATTCGCCATAGGTAGAGCACAAGAGATACTGATGCTCTTGGACGAGGTGGATGTGGATGTGCCTATATATCTTGATGGGATGGCGAAATCCATCACTGATCTTTTTGTGGCCAAAGAATTGCACATAAGGAACCACTCTGCTCTTGAAAGAGCACTGAAGAAAGTGAAGTATGTCAAAGGTAGTTCAAAGAGACACAAGGTGCTTGAGAAGCAATGTATCATTGTCACAACATCAGGCATGGTCTCAGGCGGGCCAGTGATAGAGTACATAAAACATTTCTGGCATGACTCAAGGAGTTCCATCATGTTGACGGGGTTCCAAGCGGAAGGTACAAATGGTAGGATGTTGAAGGAATCTCAAGAAGCTTTCATTGACGGCAGGCTCATCAGGTTCAGATGCAAGATTGAGGATTACGATTTTTCAGGCCATGCTGAATCACGTGGTCTCTTGAAACTTGTTAAGATGGCCAGACCAAAGAATCTTATCCTGAACCATGGCAATCATGAAGCATTAGAATCCTTATCTGAAAAGTCCAAAGGTCTTGTGGGCGATGTAAAGATACCTGAGAATGGCCACACATTATACCTCAGATGATGCTTCAGATTCATCTTAATGAGGTATTGTCTAAAAAATACTGCTTCTCAGATATAAATGTTTATAATTGTCCCTCCCAGTTAGTTTCTTATGGTGCTTCCGGGCAAGAAAAGAGTGAGGGATATGATTGATCACCTTGATTATGATGAGCTTCTTAAGTTACGCCGTGATCTTGACAATGGTGGTCTGCATCTTTTAAGGTTAGTGAACAAAAAGATAAAGGAGTTCGAGACTGAACACAAAAAGTACTGCAGTACATGTGGTGCCGAATTGGATGAGAATACTTCCAATAATTATACACTTGTCTTCGGTCCGTATGACTTCCGGAAGAGGGCATCATTCTGTGGTGTCGATTGCATGGAACAGTTCATCCAGAAGCTCAAGGATATACGTTCGTTCTCTGATGACTATATGTCTTCCTGGGCTCCTTGAGTGGATAAATACTTCATCTGTTGCCTGATTTCGCCAATTTTCTTTGATTCGGAACTACTGAACAGGTGAATCAAACAGAAAGATTTAAATACGAGTATATTATAAGAGAATATGGTTAAAAGGTCTTTGTGTGGGTTGCATAAAGATTTTGGGTTAGTGTGATATTATTAGGATTATGTTATGAGGTGTTTTTCACTATGAACAAGAAAGCAGAAATGGGTATTGGGACATTGATAATTTTTATTGCGATGATTCTTGTCGCTGCAATTGCTGCAGGAGTTCTGATACAGACGGCAACGAGCCTTCAGAATAGGGCTCTTTTGACAGGAACAAGGACACAAGGCCAGGTGAGTACAGCTCTGCAATACTTGGCTGTTTATGCGGAGAATGGTTCTTCCTCGGATAAGACTGTTGATGATTTCTTCATCAATGCTAAATTGGCAGCAGGATCTGATGCTATAAAGCTCGAGGATGCTCTGATGGAACTGAGCCTGCAGGACACATCAGCGAACTTGAATTATGCAGGCACTGAAAACAACTGTACCAGGATTGATGGCGATCCCGAGAATTCAGGGTATTATACAGAAGGTACTGAAGGAAACTTCAGCGTAGAGTATCTTGTCAAGGGAAGCGGAGGGCAAGACGGTTATCTTGAAGCAGGCGATGTTGTCAGGCTATGTGTTATGGCTCCAAGGCCTGTTGGTCCGGATGAGAACATACATCTGAGATTTATTCCACAAGTGGGGAATCCTGCTGTGATGGAGACTTCAGTTCCTGATACAATAACACAGACAAGAGTGCATATATTCCCTTGAGTTGAGGTGGTGGTTTTATGAATAAGAAAGCTGAAATGGGCATTGGTACCCTGATCATCTTCATAGCGATGATTCTTGTGGCTGCCATTGCGGCGAGTGTCCTGATACAGACGGCTACAAGCCTTCAGAACAGGGCTCTCCTGACAGGCACCCGGACCCAAGAGCAGGTGGGTACTGCTTTGCAGGTTCTACAGGTGCATGCAGAGAACGGATCGTCCGGTGGGACAGTGGATGACTTTTTCGTGAAGTTCAAGCTTTCACCAGGTTCTGAAGCAATGAGGCTTGAGGACACATTGGTTGAGTTTGACACAAGTGATGAGTCTGCTTTCCTAAGGTATAATGAAAGTGTTGATTGTTCAGCAAGGAATTATACAACAGGTGGTGATGGTGAAGGAAACTTCGGCGCACGATATATGATTGAGGGTAATAGTTGGACAGATGGTTACATTCACGCTGGCGATGTGTTGGAGATCTGTTTTGAATCTCCAAGATCTATTGGCTCTGAAGAGGATGTCAGCATAAGGCTAGTCCCGCAAGTGGGTATGGCTTCCGTGACTGAGACAGCAGTGCCAGAGATAATCGGCCAGACAAGGATATATGTTTTCCCATAATTAACGAGGTGGATTTATGATGAACAAGAAAGCGGATATGGGTATCGGAACCCTGATAATATTTATTGCCATGATTTTGGTTGCAGCCATCGCTGCAGGTGTTTTGATACAGACAGCAACAAGTTTACAGAACCGTGCTCTGCTTACAGGAGATCGTACGAGAGGCCAGGTCAGTACTGGTATGAATACCTTGCTCCTTTATGCGATGAACGGTACGAATGGTACAGTGGATGATTTCAGACAGAAGGTCCAGTTATCACCAGGATCTGATCCTGTGACATTGGAGACTGCTCTATTGAGTTTCGATACGGATAGGATCTCAGGTGATTATACATTCACCAATGATACTTGTGAGTATGATGATACTGGTGGAACCGGAACTGGTTATCACTTCAATGAGACAGAGGGTAATGGGACTTTCGCAGTAAGGTACTTGGTGGAAGGACCTAACCATCAGGATGGCTACTTAGTAAGAGGAGACATTGTAGAACTCTGCTATGCGGCGCCAGAGCAAATTGAAGAGGATACCAGGTTGAGATTGAGCTTCAATCCGCAAAGAGGAACGCCTCTTACGATTGATACCTCTACTCCAAACATAATGACCTCTGAAAGGGTCTATATCTTCCCATGAAATCATGGGATGTTTTTTTTCTTTTTTCATGATTCTGTTTTTCATTTCGTTAATGTTTTCTTATAGAAAAATATATAAGTCATCTTTGTTTGATATTCTGTGGGTGGTTTGATCACAAAAAAAGCTGAAATGGGGATAGGTACTCTTATCCTTTTCATTGCGATGATCTTGGTGGCGGCGATAGCAGCAAGCGTGGTGATACAGACTGCTATTAGCTTGCAGAGCAGGACATTGGAGACCGGGAGCCGTACAACAAGATCCATCTCTTCAGGCATGGAGGCGCTTGTCATCCAAGGTGAAGATGGGCGTGATGGTTACCTGAGTAATTTCTCGCTCAAAGTAAAACTTATAGCAGGGTCTGAGCCGATGAGATTCAATGATACTCTGCTTGAGATATCGACTGCGGAAGATTCTTCTGAATACTCTTATGCAGGAATGGGTTGTGAGGACCTGGATTCTTCAGGTTATTATGTTGATTACCTGATTGCTACTGATAGTTATACTTCTGGCTATATACATCCGGGGGATGTCGTTATGATATGTGCAGATGCTCCACATAATATAACGTCTGACGTGGATGTGGATTTTCGATTGACACCATCAGAGGGCATTCCGCTTTCTGTTGATACTACTGTTCCAGAAATAGTTTCCACAAGGAGAGTCTTCCTTTACCCATGATTCTTGATTTTATCACTTTCTTATCATAAATTTTATAAACTTTTAAGAGAGAAGATATATTATGTCGAATCATCTTGATTATATCATCATAGGACTCTTTGCAGTCTTCTGTCTCTACTTCTTCTACACGCTCTTTGATACGCTTTATCTGTCGAAGAGGAGAAGGAGTGTGAAGAAAAAACCGCCAAAGGATGACTATAAGAAACCTGCAGAGTCTAGACCTCCTGCTCCTGAAAAATCAGAGAGTGATGCAAAGAAGAACGAGGATGGCGATGAGTCTCAGGATTCCAGTGATCCTGAAAATAGAATTTCATCTGAGGACTCTAGAAAAAAGAAACCTCTCCTGAAATCTTTTTTTGCTTCTCTGAAGCGTAAAAGGCAGAAGTCTTCCTCTATCAAGAAGAAAGCAGAGAAAGTGAAGGTTGATGAGGAATATTTCAGCATGCTGAAAGATTTTTTCATAAAGACCAATGGGAGCTGGACAAAAGAGAGATTCTACGATTTCTTCTCTGAGATGGCAAAGAAAGGTTATGACAAGCGTCCTTCTGAACTTTCTGAGGATCTTGAGATAATACGGAAGCAGCTTGATGAGGAGAGGAAACTCAGATCGGAAGCAAATCTTTCTGCTAAAGGTGATGCTGGTTCGGATGATTCTCAAAGCGAAGAAGATGCTGAAGCCTCTGGCTCTGAGAAAAGTGCGAAGAAGGATTCCACTTCTGTCTCTGATGATACTCCTTCAGAAGAAGAACTCAAGGAAGCTGAGCAAGATCTTGAGAAGAATGTGAAGACTGAGAAGAAGAATACAAGGGATGAGCTTGACAAGACGTTGAAAGAGATCCGTGAGATCCGCGAGAGATTATCAAAGTTTGAATGATGTTGTGTCACTTATAAGAGAATTGCTTCACTTTTCTGTATTCTATCCCGTTCTTTTCAAGTATTTGCCTTATCCTGTCTTTTTCCTGTCCCATACCTTTCCAGTCAAGCACTACGAGGTCAGTCGGTCTTGAACTCTTTTCGATAGCTTGTAGTATCATTGCCTCATCCAGGTTCTCAAGATTATATTTTGGACAGGCATGTCCTAATGCCAGTCTTTCATCATTCAGGACAATCTTCATGAAATTTGAGCATGTATGGGGCCCTCCTATACCAAAGAAACTCTTATATCCTTTATCCATGATGGCTGAAGAATTCTCTATAAGGTATACAAGGGTGTTCGCGATCACCCTTCCTGCCTCGTCATTGCTCCATTCTTTTTCTGTAGAGCCAATCTCTATGAACATACATGGGCAGGACACTAAAGGACCATGATGGGTCACTTCCTGCACCACATCAAAATCTGTGAGCTGTCTTATCTTTATCTTCTCTGACATATGCATCAAAGCTTCTTTCATGAAGCTCTCAGCAGATCTGCACAGCTTCTTTTCCATACCTCCAGCATCAGCAGTCCCCCAGTTACCAGGTACATGGGTCGTAAGAGAAGGTATTCCCGATTTTGACCTGTGGACTGTCGGAAATATTATCATATCCGGGTCCATGCTGGTAAGTCTTCTTATGTCTTCATCGATCTGTTCCGCTTCAGCCGATCTCTTATCATTCATCACAAGGTATGTGTCTTTATAGAAATATGTGGACTCATCCTTGAAACGTATGCTGCTCTTAGTAAAGACTTTCTCTTCATCCATGAGCTTATGATATATATTCATACTGGCCGTATCATTCTTGTCAATAACTATGAACTTGCTCATAGAGAGAAAAGTGCAATCACATATAAAAAACATTTGCTATATTGCCACCAAAAACTATTTAAACCAAGTTAGCGTTTCCGAGATTGTACTATGGTTGGTTTTTTTAAGAAAGTTTTCAACAATATGTTGAAAAGGCTATTCAGGAAGAAGAAGCACGTCAAGCTAGGATTATATGGTCCGCCAAATGGTGGTAAGACTACTCTTGCGAATCAGATCTGCAAGGATTGGCTTGGTGAAGAGATGGGTTCTGTGTCTAATGTGGCTCATGAGACCCGTGAGATCCAGATTAAAGAGCAAGTCACAATAAAGTCTGGCAAGAAGGAATTGTCATTCAATCTTGTGGACACTCCAGGCATCGCTACAAAGATTGATTATGAAGATTTCATGAAAAAAGGTCTTAAGGAGAAGGAAGCTAAGTCCAGAGCTAAAGAGGCCACGAAGGGAGTCATAGATTCTATAAAATGGCTTGACGATATGGATTGTGTTGTTGTGGTCCTGGATTCTACACTGGATCCATATTCACAGGTTAATATCACGATTGTAGGTAACCTTGCTGCTAGGCATATCCCTGTACTTATTGTCGGGAATAAGATTGATCTCAAGAAGTCTGATCTAAAGAGGATTGAATCAGCATTCCCTCAATATGATGTTGTTGGCATCTCCGCTAAGACCGGGCAGAATGTCGATGAATTTTATGACAAACTTTTCGAGATTGTATAGATATACTACATAATGTCTTTTATGACATATATGATATGAAAATAGAAAAACTTTTATTGGAAGCTCTTTTAAGGTGAACATCAAAAATGCTGACACTACAATATGTACCCTACGCACAGATAGAGAATCTTTCTCATGAGCAGAGAGTGAATAAATTGCTTGAGCTCGTGTCAGAGAATAAGATAATACTGATAGAAGGAAGACTGCGTAAGGAAGAAGAGACTGAACTGATCACCAGGACCATGGAAGAGATTGATAAAAGCGATGATGATTTCCGTGGTATTGAGCTCTCGACAGTAGAGCCTAACAAAAAGAAGCACGACAGGGAATTCTTCAAGAAGATCAAAGAGCATTTCATCAACATGCTGCTTGGAGACAGGAATGGCATGACAATCATAGGGCCTGCTACTGTCGTCAAAGAGATAAAACAGGATCCCGAGAAGATTGAACTCTTCATAAATAACTTAACAGCCAAATCCGGTAACGGGCGAAAGAAGATTAAGAAGAAACCGAAGGGGAAGAAGTGAAATGCCACACCAATGCGTCAGATGCGGAAAGATGTATGATGATGGCGCTTCAGAGGTTCTTGATGGTTGTGGTTGTGGTTCTAAATTGTTCTATTATATAAGATCTGAGAAGCTTGAAGAGATCAAGGAGATGACACATACACTCTCTGACAAGGATAAGAAACAGATTGAGGATGATGTCTTTGACATTATAGGTGACAAACCAGAGAATCTGAACGAGACTGTTGTCCTGGACCTTGAATCTATCAGGGCATTAAAACCGGGGCAATTTGAGCTTGATCTTGTCAGTCTGTTCAATAAGAAGAATCCTGTTGTCTTCAAGACCGGTGACGGGAAATACATGATAGATGTTGCCAGCACATTCAGGCGGGCATCACAAGTAAAAGAAGACGATACTGAAGAAGATGATGAGAGCGAAGACCTGGATGATGTTGAAGCCGAAGATGAGAATTCTGAATCATGATTCTGGCCAGATCTCTCCCATTATGCTTCTGATGCCTTCCTTATACGAATCCATTATCTTCATCAGGAAAGGATTATCATACTCTTTATCATAACATAGAAGTATGCCATCGACTTTTTTCGATTCACCGAGATAGTCTTCCATGATCTCTGGATTGATATTACCCCTGTCTATCTCAGGCCATAATATTTCTGTTTCATCACCATCATCATATGCGAGGAAGCTGATACAACTTCCGCCGTCGCTCATGAGATATCTGCTGAGATAGCCTTCATCATCATAGATGGGTGAGATTGATAAGTCTTTCAATACGATGGTGGAATATCTTTGAGGGATACTACCTCTGTTCTCTGAGAAATCAATCACTGAGTTGCAAAGATATATGTCTGGAAGCCTTGAAAGAGCTTCAAGTTTCTCATCATGCTTTCCATCTTTTCCAGCGAGATCATCAATGGTTATCTTTCTCATGATCAACACCGTATTCCATTATTATTTTGCTGTTATTATCTCCAATACATCTCTGTGTTTCAGCTTATGTTCTTTACCGACTGTCATCTTTGTCCTTGCATCAACAGCTCTGATGAATCGTTTGCCTATGTCAGTGTGCACCTTGTAAGCGAAATCCAGAGCAGTTGATCCATTGTGCATGAGGAAACAATCAGGGAGGACATTACCATGCTGATCTTCCATCTTATTCACTCCTCCCGGAAATATTGCGATGTAATCCAAAACTTCAAAAATGGCTTTATCAATCACTTCCTGGACACCTGTACTGCCGAAGCGGTCAAGGATGTTACTCTTGATGAAATCAAGAGCTTTTTTCTGCTCTTCAGTCAGTGTCGAATCTCCGTATTCAGTCAGTGAGAAACTATTTTCTCCAGGAATATAATCTATCAGTCCGTTCTTCGAGGCCTCTTTTAATGCTAATTCTGATTCTGCACTGCATCCTATAATCACATATCCAGGGAACTCTGTCTTGAGCCGTCTCAGATTTTCCTCAGCGCCAGGCACATCAATCTTGTTTGCGGCTATGATTATTGGTTTGGTCTTTTTTCTCAATTCTGAGCAGAGTCCATAGAGTTCTTCTCTTGACCATTGAGTAGGATCCTTCTCGTAAAGTTCCAGCTCATAAAGTGTCTCCTTGATCATCTCTTCCTTCGTTCCTATCCCCGACATCTGCTTATTGAGTGAGATCTCGGGCTTGGACTGTGTCTGCTTTATCTGCCTCGCTGTCTTATCCCATCCTTTCTCAAGTATCCTCATGTACCACATATCGAGTTCTTTCTCTAGGAATCTGATATCTCCTGCAGGATCGTAACTCAAAGGTTTGATCTGTTCACCTTTCTCATTAGTGGATCCTGAAACATCAATGACGTGAAGGAGCGCATCAGCTTGATTGAGATCATCCATGAACTGGTTTCCCATGCCTTTGCCTTCATGCGCCCCAGGCACAAGTCCTGCGACATCAATGACATTCACAGGAACGAATCTCTTATCTCCCAGACAGTAGCCTTCACGTGGGTTACTTTCTCTGCCGAAATCCTTGTCAACTCTCTCTACAGTGACATGGCCGACTCCTGTATTTGGACTGATTGTCGCGAATGGATAATTCGCAATCTCAACGTTCGCCAGTGTAAGAGCCTTGAAGAAAGTGCTCTTTCCGACATTTGGTTTGCCTACAACACCAAGTATCATTGTAGATGGATGAATGTCATCTAATATTTAAAACTAGTTTGCATGTGTGCGTGGTTATCGATACATGATATGTATGTTGAATATGCGATATTTTGAGATGATCTTATATTGTTCAGACAGCCTCTATGTCCAGCGACTTCAGGACAACCACAGAAAACTTTTTAAATAGCCTGTAGTTCCATTCTTTCAACATGGAGTCAGAATCAAAAACCGAAGCAGTCTCACAGGATGTTTCAGAGAATTTTCTTGTGGAGCAGGACTTGTATCTCAAGGCAGGGATACATATAGGGACCAAGTTCAGGACCAAGTATATGAAACCGTTCATATACAAGACAAGACCTGACGGTCTTTCTGTACTCAATATCCAGAAGATAGACGAACGTATAAGGGTGGCTTCCAACATGCTCTCAAAATATGATCCAGAAGACATCCTGGTTGTATGCAGGCGAGAGAATGGATGGAGACCGCTGAAGCTCCTGGAGAAACATACAGGCATAAGGATTTTCCCCGGAAGGTATCCGCCAGGGATACTGACAAATACTGATCTTGAAGATTTTATCGAGGCTAAGATACTCCTTGTGGCTGATGCTTGGCCTGATAGGAATGCTGTTGATGATGCTATGCGCATAGGTATACCGATAATTGGAATATGCGATACTAATAACCAAGCGAATAATCTTGACCTTGTTGTCCCGTGCAATAATAAAGGTAAAAAATCATTAGAGCTTTTCTTCTATGTGTTGACACGTGAATATCTTAGAAATCGTGGCCAGCTTACTGAGGAGAAAGAACAATCCATCAAGATTGATGATTTCATGAAAGAGGATTAAGTCATCATTCTTAATCTGCTTCTCCGCTTACCATTTTTGTCTTTCTACTGCTCATCTATATTCTCTTTCAGAAATCTTTATAAAATACATGAGTCGTATCAGGATTGTGTTGATAGTTGGCAAAGGATACTGACCTGCGGAAAGACAAACCTCTTATAAGTATAGTGGAGGCATGGAAGACATACATGATGGGTGAGGTAGAGGTCCACGCTCTCCGTGGTCTTAATCTTGATATCTTCTCTAATGAGTTCATAGCCATACAGGGACCTTCAGGTTCAGGCAAGAGCACAGCGATGAATCTGGTGGGATGCCTAGATGTTCCTACTCGGGGCCATATCTATCTTGATGGTGAGGATATCTCGCTGATGGAAGAATCAGAGCTTGCTCAGATACGGGGCAGGAAGATAGGTTTCATCTTCCAGAAGTTCAATCTCATAAATACTCTCACTGCTTTAGAGAATGTTATGCTTCCTTTGACATTCCAAGGAAAAGAACCGGAAGAGAGAGCTGCAAGGGCAAGGAAGCTCCTTAAGATGGTCGATCTTGGCGATCGTATGAACCATAAACCCACCGAGATGTCAGGCGGGCAACAGCAGAGAGTCGCGATTGCGAGAGCTATGGCGGTCGATCCTGACATCATCCTTGCTGATGAACCAACTGGTAACCTTGATTCAAAGATGGGTGATACTGTGATGAGTTTCCTTGAGGATCTGAACAATAAGCATGGTAAGACAATCATCATGGTTACGCATGATGATAAGCTCGCAAGGCATGCTCATCGGATAGAGCATCTCATGGATGGTTCAATCGTGAGAACATCAGGGAAGAAAAGATAGTCTGGAGTTTGATGAGACAATAAAAAGATAATTTTTAAAAGGAGAAAGATAAACAGATACAGCGAGGTAATATTTATGCGACAATCAACAAAAATATTGGCATTTTTGGTTTTATTTTCACTTATCACCCTTTTTTCTATCCAGGGTGCTGATGCACAGTCAATTGATCATCCGAAGATAGATGTGACACTCCAGAGTTATGATCCTTTTCCTCTTGAACCCGGCTCTTTTGCTAGTCTCAAGTTCAGAGCTACAAATGTAGGTGCTGAGGTCGCAACGGACCCATCCTTCGAGTTGGTCTCTCAATACCCTTTCCGGATTGTTGAGAGTGAGGATACGATAAAGGAGTTCAATAAGATGAGCCCGAGAGAGAGTGTGACCTTTGAATACAAGGTCAGAGTGGCTGATGATGCTCCAATTGGTTCTTTTCCTGTGAAGCTGAAGAGCAGTGTTGATGGTGAAGCCTGGAAATCATCTGAGCATGATGTTCTTATAAGGATTGAGGAATCTATACTCAGTGTCCGGTCAGTGTCAACAGATCCAGAGATATTGCCTCCGGGAGATATATCTACCCTTAGTGTTGTTCTTGAAAATTCTGGGAGCACCATGTTAAGAGATGTCTCATTGAAACTCGACTTTGATGCAGACGTTGAAGGGGAGATTCCTGACATGTTGCCTTTCGCTCCATCCGGTTCTACAGGCCAGAAGACATTAAGGAGCATCCCGGGCGGGGATAATGTGACTCTTGATCTTGACATTATGACTTTCTCTGATGCTGAATCTGGTATATATCGTCTTCCTATAAGCCTTAGCTATCGTGATGAATCTGGTGATTTCCGTACAACAACCGGCAATATCGGTCTGATTGTCGGAGCAGAACCAAGGCTGAGTGCTACCCTGGATTCTGTTGATTATAAACCGGGGGACACGGAACTCTCTTTCCGCATTGTCAATAGAGGCGTGACCGATCTCAAGTTTGTCAACGCCGAGCTTGGGGAGGCGGATGATTATGAGATTCTATCGCCTTCTAATGAGTTCTATATAGGAAGGCTTTCTAGTGATGATTTTGACTCCATATCTTTCCGGGTCTCTTTGGATGAGGCTGCAGATGTGATCTCTATTCCGTTCTCTGTGGATTACCTTGATGCTAATAACAGGGAACATGTCGATGAGTTTGATATTGAAGTCGATCTTGAGAATGTGCGAAGGACAGCATCTCAGGATGGCGATTCTGTTGCTATAGCGATTGCTATCATAGTCTTTGCAGTCTTTGGCTTCTATCTATATAGACGTAAGAGAAGACAGAAGCGAAGATGAATATCAATCTATTTTTCTTGTTCATTGTTATTATGGTTTTGGCCTTATCTTAGCATAACCTTTTTAAATTGACATGGCTATCTACCAATGATGTATAAGCAGAAGTTCAATGAGGAACCGCCTATTCTTGATGATGAGAAGATTGTTCTGGATAGGGCAGCTTTCCGAGCGTTGGCTTCTGATACGCGTGTCAGGATATTGAAGGAGCTTGATGAGCGACGAAAGACACTCACAGAGATATCTGAAAGTGTTGGGCTTGCGGTAGCCACGGTCAAAGAGCATATGGCCAGCTTGTCTTCATCTGGTCTTGTCGAGGTGAAGGATGAGGGCAGAAAATGGAAATATTATGAGCTTACAAATAAAGGCAAGGCGATATTATATCCTGAACGGAAGAAAATCTGGGTGATGGTCGCTGCATTGATCTTCACTATCATATTATCGGGTTATATGACATTCTATGATGTAGGTTATATCGATGGCGCCTATAATCATCTACCGCAGGATGAGAGATTCCCCTTGAGAACTCTCAATGGTGATGATGCGGGTATTATGGGAATTGAACAGTCTCAGGAAGAGCATCCTGATACTCTTGACACAGCAGAACGGGATGAAGGATCTGGCAGTACTGCCGAACA
>JBKGYM010000019.1:0-13388 GCA_046546115.1 Candidatus Woesearchaeota archaeon | reverse complement strand
AAAGACACTGTGCAACAGTCTCCTGTATCACATGACACTGTACGTGAGTCTTCGGACGAGACTATCTTCATTGATTACTCAAGACGAGAAAATGCCGTAGGTGAGTCCCAAGGAGATTCTGCCTGCGACCTATCAGACAAGATCGAAAATGAAACTAGAGGTGATGTTCATATGAAAGAAAACTCAATCGGATTCTCAGACTCTTCAAGCAGTGCTGGTGATGAGAGCTCTCTTGAAGATTCAAGTTTTTTTGCGGAATTGAGGGATGAAGAGCAGACATCTCTCATCTCAGGTTACATGTCTTCAGAGAAGGAAGATTTTTTCAGTAATGCTTCTGACGAATCCAAGGATGCATCAGAATCTATAGTTTCAGACGAAAATATTTTTAAAGACAGCGAATATAAAAAAGAAGATACGAGAGGTTCATATATGTATGAGAGAACAAGCAATCATGAGATAAGATCGCGTTTTCCTGTAGAGTTTGACAATGACGAGGATTTCTTCACTCCGACGTTCCAATCTTCAGAGAGGGATCAGGGAGAAGAAGCTTCTCAGCCATCTCGAGAGGCCCAGTCAACACAGACAGGAACTCCTCAGACAGTACAGGCGTCTCAAGCTTCTCAGTCACATTCGCAGAGTGATTCTAGACCTGCTGAAGCTGATGTAGATATCACTACAATGTTTAATTTTGGAAATCGGAATGGTTGAACCATTCTTATTTTTTCAGAGCAATCTCAGAGTATGGAGGTATAATGATGGATCATGTTTCACAGGGCAAGAAGTCTGATGAAGTGAGGAATACTGTCTTCAACACAATCAACTTGATTAACGATTTGGAATCTGGAAAGAGTAATAAACCCCAATGTTCTAAAGACAAGAAGGATGTCTCTCTTTCCTCCAGTTTTGTTGATGGTATCAAGGATAAACTAATAGATTATTCAAAAGCTGATGATCCACATGACTCTAAGCATGTGAACGGTAATTCAGTCCCAGAGCCAAACAAGGTGACTGGACAGCTCCAGGACAAGCTGATCAATGAGATTTCTGAGATGAAAAAGATCATCTCTTCGAATGAGAAAGAGATAGGTGCTCTTAAAGATCTGGTCGCTTCGTTGCGTTCGCAGATTCAAGATACATCAAAAGAGAATGTACAGACAAATCTTGATGATTCACCTTTTAGTTCTTTCTCTGATTCTTCAGAAGATGGAAGCATCTTCCAGCAGCGTACTCAACAGCATGCAAAGGAGACCCCTGTAGAGAGAGTTGAAGAGATTGGATCCAGTGAAATATCCCAAAAACCTTATGCAGATCCTTCAATCTTTGAACCTGAACCTAAGGAAGATACACGAAATTTCACTCCTGCGCAAGATGCAGTCTCTGTGGCTCCTAAAGATACTCCTCAAAATGCTTCTCAGGATGTTCTCTCTGCAAGGAAAGAGTCTACAATTCAAGAATCTGCAACTCAAGAATCTGCAGTCCAGACTTCGTCGGAAGCTGCTGTTGAGAATGCCGATGCTAATCCTAGAGTAGGTAACTATGAGTCCAATGATGTGCTCTTAGAGAAATATTTTTATTTCGGCAATAGATGAGCAACATGAGATGAGTGTGATAAAGATATGAGAAGATCAATCGCATGATTATCGGTTTTGGTTCACGGAATTGGAGATTCAGGACGTTGTTCGTCTCATTCTTCTTCTTGTTTTCATTATTTGCTCTTGCTGTGCATCCTGTTGAGGCTTCTTGTGATGGTTGTCTGAAGGATGACAAATGCTATAGTTATGGAACACGCATTGATGGACAATTCTGCTCTGTGGAAGGTCAATTTACACAGCAGAAGAGCGAACTGTCAAGCTGTGAGAACAGCTTTGAATGTGAAAGCAATGCATGCATAGAGTCAAAGTGTGTGACTGTGGGGCTCCTTAGAAAGATACTTCTTCGTATCATGGAGTTTTTCTTCTGATGTGTATGATCTGGTGATTTAGTTTTGTTTATAACCAATGAAGAACATATCGATCCTTCCTTCATATATCTCGTTCACAGTGAATTCTCTCTCTATGGCCTCTTCAATACTTTTTATCTTTGAGGAATCTTTGAGTGTGCTGATCACAATTTTTCCGTCTTTTTTGAGGACCCGTCTCATCTCTTTCATTGCCGTATCAATATCTGAGAAATTCTGGATTGAAGTTATGGAAATCACATAGTCAAAGGATTCATTCTCATATGGTATGTTCTCGGCAGAACCTATAGTGTATGTTGAATTTTTCCTTTTCTCTCTGGCAATCTTAATGAGCTCTTTTGAAGGATCTATCCCATGACTTTCACAAATCCACGGTTCTGTAGATACACCAGTGCCACAGCCCACATCAAGTAGCCTTTCTGTCTTATCTGGTTCTATGAAGTGCATGCAGGTATGGATCTTCTCTAGTTGTTCCGAGCCATGCAGCTCATCATAACTTGAAGCGATCCGATCATAGTATGTTGCCATGATTATCTCTCACATAAGTCTTAGTCCGTTCTTCACTTTCTTGTCGGGCACCGCGAGCGCTACACCATGATTATCGATCAGCCCTGTAGTCAAGACTTCTGAAATGAAATCTGCAATCTGTTTTTCTGGAAAGTTTGTCACACAAAGTACCTGTTTTCCGACAAGCTCTTCCTTTTTGTAGAGTTCTGTGACTTGTGCTGATGATCTCTTAATGCCCAATTCTCCCAGATCAATCCAGAGTTTGTAAGCGGGTTTCTTTGCTTTAGGAAATTCCTCTGCTCTGGTTATCGTGCCTACTCTGATGTCGATCTTCTCAAAATCTGACCACGATATCTCACTCATCTTTCTCACATCTTGCTTTCATTGCTGTGATATCTTTTCAGGAACTTCCTCTTCCACTCACTGAAATCTCCTGATTTTATGTGTTCTTTCGCTGTCTCTATCATCTTATGGAGAAACCTGATATTATGCAGTGATACCAAGCGCATCCCTAATGGTTCCTTCATACTCATCAAGTGCCTCACATAAGCTTTTGAAAAATCTCTCGCATGAGAATCACACCATGGGTCAATAGGTTGGAAATCATGCTTGTGCTTGCCTGCTGTCATCTTGATCTTTCCGTCTCTTGTGAATATCGTGCTTCTCCTTCCCACTATGGTTGGGTATGCAGAGTCGAAAATGTCTATACCACGCTCTATACATTCCAGTATATCGTCAGGACTTCCCAGTCCCATGAAATATAATGGTTTCTCCTCATTAAACCAGGGTGTTGAGGCATCGACCATATCGAGCATCATGTCTCTGCCTTCTCCAATCGCGAGGCCACCTATCGCGATCCCATCAAAATCAAGAGAGTTGATATGCCTTGCAGATTCCTTTCTCAGATCCTTATAGTTTCCTCCTTGAGCGATTCCGAACAGCAATTGTCTGCTTTTTCTGTACTTGGTCTCCGATGTCTCTTTGCAGATCTTCTGCCAGTGATGTGTGATCTCCATGTTCTTTCTTGCTGTCTTCTTATCTGCTCCAGCTTCTGTGATATGATCAAGTGCCATGGCTACGTCAGAGCCTTCACGATTCATGATCTCAAGTATCTTCTCTGGGGTGATGTGTTCTTTGCTTCCAGAGAAAGGGTTCTTGAACCATACACCTCTCTTGTCCGCAGAGATGTAGAATGAACTGTCCATCATCTGGAAGCCTCCATTGTCAGTGAAGATGCCTCCTTTCCAGTTCATGAATCCATGGATTCCGCCAAATTTCTCAATGACTTCAAGTCCAGGCCTCATGGAAAGTATGAATCCATTACTGATGAAACACTGTGTGCCCAGCTCTTTCAGGTCTTTTGAAGATATATATTTGGCTGCCGCTTTTGTGGCGACAGGCATGAAGAAAGGTGTCTCAAGTTTTCCATGCGCAGTCTTCAACGTTCCAATCCTTGCTTTTGAATTTTTATCCTTGTATTTAATCCTGAAGTCTCGCATCACATTGTGTTTTATGTCTCCCTTTAAAAAATTTCTCAACACATGGGTCATTCTCAAGCTTGATGATGTAAGACGATGTCGGATCTTTCAATGGTGCTCTTCTCATCCAGTGTTCAGCAAGTTTTATTAAGCATCTTTCATTCCACAAGAATATGCAGTGCGAGATGTGTGGTAAGGAGCTAGAGAAACTGGATAAAGGGATTGTGGAAGGTATCACTATGGACCTATGCCAAAATTGCATGAGGTATGCTAAACCTGCTCCAAAGAAGCCGGCTTCATCACAGGGAAGAAACAGATTTGTCAAGCGCCAGGCGCCGAAAGTTCTAGAGATGGA
Organism: Candidatus Woesearchaeota archaeon; assembly: GCA_046546115.1. Lineage (GTDB taxonomy): Archaea > Nanobdellota > Nanobdellia > Woesearchaeales > CAZJJJ01 > CAZJJJ01. Next base: position 9,091 of record JBKGYM010000019.1, on the reverse strand, counting down.
ATCCACAGAACGCGTTGTTGATGATTTTGCAGAAATAATAAAGAATAAGAGAGAGAGTCTCCAGATGCCACAGAAAGCTTTTGCGAAACGTCTTGCGGAGAAGGAATCTGTTGTACATTCAATAGAGACTGGAAAACATGAGCCCCCTGTGTCCTTAGCTAAAAGGATTGAGAGATTGCTGGGTGTAAAGCTGGTTGTTAAAGAGGAGAAAGATAGTACAGAGAAGCTTTCTGATTATGTCAAGAAGAGCACTCAGAAGGGTCAACGCTCTGACAAGATGACTCTTGGGGATATGATAAGCATCCGGAAAAGAAAGTGAAATATGATGGAAAAGCACTTCTCGACATTACTGGAATATTGTAAGAAGAGCATAGAGCTTGATGAATGGGTGCGTGATAATGGGTTCAATGGATATTGCAAGGAGATTAGCAAAGAAGCCCATGAAGTCAACGAAGCTGCAGATAAAGAAGATTATGCAAATCTTAGAGAGGAGCTTGGGGATGTCTTGATGGACCTCTTGATGGCTTCTCTGCTCGCTGAAGAGGAAGGACACTTTAGTTCTGATGATGTTATATCTTCTGCATTATCAAAGATTGAAAGAAGAAGGCCATATATACTTGAAGATAGGAAAGTCTCTAAGACGGAGTCCGTAAATCTGTGGCTGGATGCCAAAGAAAAAGAAAAGAAAAATAAAAATGATTGAAGAACTCATGCCTTGATCAGTTCTTGAAGACGGCCCTGGTCGAAACCCACAATTATTGTTCCGTCTACATCGATGACTGGTACACCCATCTGACCGGATTTCTCTACCATCTCTCTGGCCTTATCCCTGTCAGCAGATACATCTACATCTTCGAATTCGACATTGTTCTCTTTCAGAAACTCTTTAGCATGCGTACAATGAGGGCATGTAGGAGTTGAATAAACTGTAATCTTTGCCATAATTTAACACCTCGTATATTTGTTCTATGCTCAAGGACTTCATGCGTATTTTAAAATAGTTATGTTTAAGGTTGCGTCTTTTGTTTGTGTTTGACCTCATTCTCTGATCAGATCCGCATAAGAAGATGATTTCGAGATCAAAGAAAAGAGAGCGGCTGCCGGGAATACCACATAAGGATTGCACCCTTATCATCCCGCGTCAGGCTAAAGCCCGCCATCTTTGATAAAGAAAAGAGGGCGGCTGCCGGGAATTGAACCCGGTCCTAAGGTTCCACAGACCTCAATGCTAGCCGGTACACCACAGCCACCAATTTTGTTTTTTTAGGGCTTGAGCGTTTCGCGAGACCCTTCCGTTCCGAGTTGACGGAAGAACTCAGGCGTTACACCACAGCCACCAATTTTGTTGTTTATCTGAGAAGCTGGGAGAGATTTAAAAAAGTATCTGTTAATTTAATTACTTGTCTCTGCAATAATTATTTAAATCAAAGGCACAGTTATGATCATATGGTGTTTGTGGATAAGAAGTATGAGCCAGATCCGAGAAATGACTTCGTATTCGAGTTCAGGCTTAAACCAAAGAATATGAGACTTATTGAGGCAGCAGAACGTATCGCTGAAGAGACTTCCATGAGATTCTGGGATGCTGCTAATGAGGAATTTCCAAAAGAGAGTGTGAAGCTCAAGCCAAGAGTATGTGATGAGGATGACAATGAGTCAAAGATCTGGATATCTTATCCGCGCGAGATGTTCGGTCATAATAACATCGCGGATCTCATCTCCTTATATAGGAGAATCTCATCTTTAGGTTTCTTGAGGAAGGTCAAGCTTCTTGATCTTCATGTACCCGAGAGATCATCAGAACGGTTTTATGGGCCTCGATATGGTGTTGATGGTCTAAGGAAGATTCTTAAGAATAAGGGCCCTTGTCTCTCTGTGCCCTTAGAAAGATCATATTCTCTGACACCTTCTTCCCAGGCTAAACTTGCATTCGAATTGTGGATGTCCGGGATTGATATCGTGAGAGAAGATGTATGTTTCAGTGAGGTTTCTACAAATCCATTCTTTGAGAGGGTTGAGAAGACGATGCGCATGCTTCTCCGTGCTGAGAAAGAGACTGGCAGGAAGAAGATTTTTGTGCCGAATATAACTTCTGAAACATCTGAGATGGTCACTCGTGCTGATCAGGTGAAGAGTATGGAGGGTGATTGTGTGATGCTGGACCTCGCGTCTGCTGGGCCCTCTGCTCTCGCTTCACTGAGGAAACATTCACATGTCATGATAATGTCAGGTTCTCTATTCTCTGCGATGGAGATATATGATGATGAGGATGGCATTTCTCCGCTTGCAGCCGCAAAGCTCACAAGATTATCAGGAATCGATATTCTTGATATGGGTGATATTGCGATCTCTGATGCTATTTCGGGATTGGGTGGAATGAGATATTCTATCCGACCTGAAGAAGCCTCATCTTTAAGTTATGCTCTGCGTTCACAGAAGAAAGGTGTCAAGCAGGTGTTCCCCATGGTGTCAGGGAATAATTTTCCGGGTACCCTTCCACCCATAATATCAAGGATGGGTGAGGACGTCATAGTTGATTTTGACGAAGCATGTTACAGTCATCCTGATGGCTTCTCTTCTGGTGCAGTTTCAATATATCAGGCAAGAGAAGCCCTTGATAAGAAGATTAATCTTGATGCCTATTCGAAAAGAAGGAAAGAGTTGGCAAAATCGCTGGCGAAATGGCGTGATTGAAATCATCTTATCAGTCATCAAGCCCGAATGAGCTTGTGAATTCTTCAATGAGTTTGTATCTCTCTATATACTTATGTCCTTTCTCGGTCAAGGAGTAGGTCTTACTTTTGCCTTTATCACGCCTTATGATGAAATCCTTGGATATAAGCTCTTCAAGATACTCATCCATCATCTGGTGTGATAGATTTGACTTATAGAGGATATGTGTAGGTTTTATCTTGCCATCCTGTCGTTGTATTGCTTTCAGGATGTCGTATATCACCTGCAGCTTACTTCTCTTTTTCATAGCATTTACCTTCTTCAATGATTCATGATATCCAGATATTCATATGTGTTGTTAACCTTTATGCTTCTTGCTCTTTCTCAGTATATGGATGAGGTTTATCAGGATAAGTATATATGCGAACAGTTTCACTGCATGGCCTATGAAATAGAACAGAGCAGAATCCAGAGAGAATATGAACAAGACATATGCGACCATCATACCCAAGAAACCCAGTAAGACAAGCAATGATGTCCCTTTTTGATTCTTTATGTAATTAGATAGATAGTGATGCACTATGAATAGTGAAATCACAGCAGACATGATATAGAAGAGTAGCAGTTTATTAGTGGATGAGACCAGCACCATCATCACTAAAAGAGAAATCAGTAGATGAACTTTTATCTTATTGATGTTGAAGGACATGTATGCTAATGTTATCAGTCCAATGAGCATAAGATATGTGTATGCATACACTGATATAGAGTAGACAGTCAGAACCAGGCTGGCTTCTTGTGGTGAAAATGCCAGATTCTTTATGTGAAAGAAGAAAGCGCTGTTGAGTATAACTTGTATGAGATATCCACTGGACATGAACATGAATCCTATGGCGAAGATCCTTGGCTTTGACTGGCGGGTTAGGCCATAGACCTTGAAAGAGAACATTGCCACCATAAAAGTGACTAACACGAACATAATCTCAAATATTATATCGTATCCAAGGAACCAGTTTGGCACCAGAAAAATATTGTGCATGTCAAGGTAATCCGTCATCTATTTTTAAAACTTATGAAAATGGTTTCCTTAATGATATTCTTTATCTTTCTTTAACAACTCATTAATAAATGGTAGCCCTGATAATTACCATGACACAGCTAAGGAGGTGTGATGATGTATTTTAGGGATAGAGGCTATAATAGATTATTGGTAAAGGATCCATACGAGGATATTGAGAGTTTGTGGAGAAGAGAACTTTTGGAGGTGAATGATGATGAACAATTTGATAGAGCCGATGTTTGATGACTTGAAAGAAACAGATGAGTATGATGACGAGACCACATATCAGAAGTTGCTTAGAGATGCATCAATACATCCTAAGAGAGCCACCCTGACGTGAAATAGGGCGTGACTCTCTTCTTGGAATCATAGGATCATAGTCCAGTGAGGATGTCCAGGATCTCTTCACCATATCTGACTATCTTGGTGGGACCCATACCTGGAATGTCATGAAGGTCGCGTGTGCTTCTGGGCATCCTGTTAACAAGTTCAATCAAGGTCTTGTCTGTCAAGATCATATATGGGAGGAGCCTGGATTCCTGGGCTTTTTCTCTTCTCCATTCTTTTAAGTCAAGCACTTTTTGTGAATTATTGGTTCTCCTTATGGATTCTCTTGTGGTGTCTATATATTTGAAACATTCCTGCAGATCCTTGTTGATGAATTTGCTCAATCTGCCAGAGAAATTGATGTGCAGTTCGTCCTTTGCTCTGGTCATCGCAACATAGAGCAGTCTCAGTTCTTCTTCTTGTTTCTCATATTCAAAATCAATCCTTGCGAGATCCTGGACTGGATGTTCAGACACCAGACAAGGGAACATTTTGGTGTTGACGCCGGCTATGAAGACTGTTCTAGCTTCCAGGCCTTTGATGGCATGTACTGTGGAGACTGTGACTTTACCTTCTTCAGGTTCCAATCTTTCGCTCTGTTCTTCTGATTTTTTTGCGATATGTGGTATGCCATATTGCGCCAATGACTCTGTGATCTCCTGTACCTGTTTGTTAGTCCTGGCAAGGACGAATATGTTCCCGTATTCTTCTTTCCCTTTTGCCAGGATTGCCTGCGTTATGAACAGGATCTCGGATTTTTCATCTTTATGTTTCATGAGAGTCATCGTAGCATTGGATTCTTTCGTAGATGTCAGATCTGACATCCTCATGGAACTTATTGCCTTATTTGCTCCTTTTACAATCTCCGGCGCGGATCGGTAATTATTCGTGAGTTTGATGACTGATGATTCTTCTCTTTTTTCAGGGAATTCCATTATATTCCTTACTTTTGACCCCCTCCAACCATATATGCTCTGTCTTGGGTCTCCGACTACGAACAGATTATTGGGATCCAAGAGCTCTAGGAGCTTAACCTGAATATCATTGACGTCTTGGTACTCATCTACAAGGATGTGACTGAAATTGGGTATCATGTCTTTTCTTGCTTTCATCATGTGGATGCTATCAACAATCTGGTCTGTGTAATCTCTGAACCCTTCCTTCTTCTTTAATTCTTCAATCTTCTTTATCAGATTATAAGCGAACAGTGCGACAGGCCTGTCCTTTGCTCCTGCTTTATTGATGATAGCTTCCTTGAAGAGTTCGATATCTCTCATATTGTTCTTATAGTGATCCATAAGTCCGAAAATATCTCCCATCATCCCAAAGAACAGTGTTTTTTCGTCTTTACCTTTTCTTGAATCATAATATTTGTCTATCGCCATCTCAGGCTTGTAGTTGAGTTTGTCAAGAGCTTTCGAGAAAATCCTTATCTTCTCTTTGAAGTCCATGACTTTGTATCGGCGCCCAATTATCTTCTCTTCGTTCCTCTTGAGGAATTTTTCGCAGAATGAATTGAATGTCTCAACGTTCACGGGCAGTCCTTCAAGCCTGTATATCATCTCTTGTCTCGCCTTCCGTGTGAATGTTATCGCTAGTATTGATCTTGGTTCTATTCCCTTAAGTCTTGCTAGGAACTCAATCCTTCTCGTAAGCACTGTGGTCTTTCCACTCCCCGCTCCCGCGATACAGAGGATGTTCTTTGAATCGCACACAATACCTTTACACTGTTCTTCACTCAACCCTTTCAGGAATTTCCCAAGATGTCCGAATAATTCTTTGTCTTTATCTGTGATATGATCATACTCAAACCTTTCCTTGTCTTTCTCGAACCCTGTCATCTCCCATGGATTCTCAAGAAATGCTCTTCCTTTCTCAGTGGTGGTAACTACTGGATAATATTTGCTTGACCGTGTCTTTGTTATTTCAACCAATCCATCAAAGATCATTCCATCTAAGGTCTCATAGATATCCCTGTTGCTATAGAGGTCTAAGGCGCCATGATGTTCGCATAGGTTTAGCCTGAGTTTCCTGATCCTGCTGTCCTCCTCTCCTCTCAGAATATCAGCAACCAACTTCTTACCTATTGGGAAAGGAAGTTCCTCTAATAATCTGAGTACGGCAAGCTCAGAAGTCTCCTCCTGGAGCATCTCGAGGTTGTCTTTTTGTTGCTTAGTGTCAATCTTCAAAGAACCATCTGGGTTGAAATCCATCTATATTAGGACCGATATATCATATTTATAAATCTGCCGATGGTCTCCATGTATGGTCTTTGAATCTTTGAGTGTTTAAGTCTTTATCAGAATCTGAAGCTCGCATATCCTACTACTGCGCTCTCATCACCTGTGAAGTCTGCAGAGGTGGAATAATCAAGCAACTCTATCTTCCAATTGTTCTTCTTACAGAGTTCTATAGCAATTCTTAATGGGTTTTTTCCGCATGCATCAAGTGTGCCTTTCCCTCTGATGATATTCTCTATCGTATGCTTGTCAATCATTTCAGCTTTCTCTTTCGTGTGGAAATGACTCAGATCGGTGCTTATTACCAGTAGTGTCCTATCATCCAGAAGGTTGTTGATGACCTCTGCATATCTTGTGACCATGTCTTCATCAAGGTCTCCGACTATGACAGGGATAAGACTGAAATCACTGATGAAGTGTTGGAGGAATGGAATCTGCACTTCGATAGAATGTTCTTTTATATGTGGTGTATTGTCCCTGACCAGATCTTCTGGGATGCCATCATGAGATATCTTGACTTCGCCAAAAGGACTTCTCCAAGCATCGTTATCATCTATGACTGCTCTATTGGTATATACTGTGTGGTTGGGTCCTAATACAACCACTTTATTGAATCTGTCATCTATTCTCTTGAATCCATAACAGGCAGTCTTTCCTGAAAATATATAACCTGCATGAGGCACGATTATGCCGTTGATGTCTTTTTCTGGAGAGCCTTCTGCCTGCTCGGCAAGATCTGTTATCATATCTCTCAATCTGTCTTTCTCAGCAGGATAGAATGCTCCTGCGACTGCAGTCTCTCTGATTCTCATAGATAAATCACCATCACTAGATAGAACAAAATTTTTAATTTAATAAATTTTACGAGTTGATATATCCCTTTCAGGTGTTATGGATGAAAGAATGTATGCTCTATGAGGCTCTTGATGACAAGAAAGTGAAATGCCATGCCTGTGCACATAGATGCACTGTCTTTGAGGACAAGACAGGCATCTGTCGGGTGCGTAAGAATATCAAGGGCAAGCTGTACTCTCTCGTCTATGGGCATCCTGTGGTCTGTGCTGTCGATCCTGTCGAGAAGAAGCCATTGTATCATTTCATGCCAGGTATTGATGTGTATAGTATTGGCACAGTAGGATGCAATTTCAGGTGTGCGTTCTGCCAGAACTATGATATGGTGTTCTCTCCGGACATTATTGGAAAAGCCAGATCTCCAAGAGATGTTGTTGATGATGCATTAGCATCAGGGTGTGAGGGTATCGCTTATACATACAATGAGCCTGGAATATTCATTGAGATGGTCCATGATACTGCGCTTTTGGCAAGGGAACGTTCCCTCAAGAATGTGATGGTCACCAATGGCTATATGACTGTTGAAGCTCTGGATTCTCTCTCAGGACTTGTTGATGCGATGAATGTTGATCTGAAGTCCTTCAATGATTCATTCTATAATAAGTTATGCGGTGCCCGATTACAGCCGGTATTAGATTGCATACGGAAAGCACACTCAATGGGGATACATCTTGAGATCACTACGCTGGTGATACCTGATGAGAATGATTCTGAGGAGGAATTAGGGAAGATCGCAAGATTTATCGCCTCACTCGATACGGGAATCCCCTGGCATGTCTCACGTTTCTTCCCTATGCACAGGATGAGGGATCATGATGTGACACCGATCGACACAATAAGGATGGCATGCGATATCGGAAAAAAAGAAGGCCTGGTGAACGTCCATGCGGGAAACATATAAGGATATTTTGTTGAAGCTTGCGCGTAAGAGTATAGAGATTGCATTGGATCAGGGCACTCCATGTCCTCCTGCGGACACAGTGGTGAGTGCTGCAGACATATCAAGTCTTCCTGATGGATTGGATGAGAAGCGCGGTACTTTTGTCACGCTGACGATCAATGGTGATTTAAGGGGTTGTATAGGGCATATTGAACCTGTGCAGCCATTATATATTGATGTGATTGAGAATGCGTGTTCAGCTGCCTTCAGGGATCCGCGTTTTCCTCCGTTGAACATTGATGAAGTCTCTGATATTATCATTGAGATCTCTTTGCTTACTGTGCCGGAGGAACTTGAATACAAGGATGCAGATGATCTGCTTATGAGATTGGAACCTGGCAGGCATGGTGTCATACTCTCAAAGGGATATAGATCATCCACATTCTTGCCACAAGTGTGGGGGCAATTGCCAGATAAGAAAAAATTTCTGTCGCATCTTTGTATGAAAGCGGGCTTACCACCAGATGCATGGAAAAATGAATTTCCACAAATCAAGGTCTATGAAGCAGAGCATTTCTCAGAATGATCTCATCTGTATCTAAACTATGATGCCTTACTAATTCACCTTAAAATTTAAAAGGATTAAGCATACATATATACAAATTGATTGTGTTTTGACGAGGTGAATTTATAATGGCCGAATGTCCTTGCCCTGAAGTGGATTGCCCGAGACATGGAAACTGTGAGCAGTGTCAGGAGTATCACAAGAGAACTGGCTCTACTACTTTCTGTGGTCAATGAGAATCAAGAAGTTTTCATCTCAGCTCTTTCTCGTATGCCGTCTGGAATTCTTTTATTTTCTTAAACAGGATATCCTTGTCGGTGATGGCTTCAGGATGTTTCTCTTTGATCTCTTCTACTATGATTGGATCTGCGATGTCGGTCTTTGAGATGTATGTCATGATATCTTTATTATGCTCTTTCTTTGTTTTCTTGAGCAGGCGTTCCTGTTTTTCCAGTGGATACTGCTCTGTCGGATCAAAGACGTAGATCATCCCG
>JBKGYM010000018.1:0-14595 GCA_046546115.1 Candidatus Woesearchaeota archaeon | reverse complement strand
ATACTAGATTTAGGATTGGTGGATTCAGGATGTTGGGAAGAGTATCGCAGATTAAGATGGTGGAATCCGTATTCGTTGTGATCATCTTCATGGTGATCCTGGCGATAGGCATAGTCTTCTTTTCAAGATTCCAGGAATCTGATACTCAGTTCAGAGAAACAGAACGTCAGTTGACAGAATCAATCCAGCTTGCTCAGACATTCGCTTCACTTCCTGAAGTGTCTTGTACAGAAGGAAGTGTGATAAGTGACAACTGTATTGATATGATGAAATTGGATGCCATGCACAACTTGTCTAAAGCAGACAACATATATTATTATGATCTGTTCAGATACGGCAGGATCACTGTTGAAAGGCTTTATCCGTCTGACACTGATGAGAGACAGAGATGGGTGATATACAACAGGACGAAACCTGGCGCAGGATATTTCTCTATGGCTCTTCCTATGACCATATACGATGCTGAGACAGGCGATCAGCATTTTGGTGTCATGGAGGTGGTATACTATGATGATTGATGTCTTTTCCTCTAAACGTTCTCAGGCAGAAGCGTTCGGATTGATTCTGATAGTGGCGTTAGTCTTTGTCATCTTCATCATAATGGTCCGTGTGGAGCAGACAAGATCACCCAGTGAAGTCGCCCAGGAGTATGACGTCAACATATTATCTTCCAGTGCGGTCAACACTTTCCTTACCACGGATGCTACAGAGTGTGGCCGCGGTAAGACATTCTCTGATGTTGCAAGAGATTGTGCTGTCTCTCAGGAATCATCCTGTGGTGAGACCGGCATTACCAATTGTGATTATTTTGTGAATCAGATGAATGACATCTTCGAAGAGGTTTTTGATAGGATTGGGCTTGATTACCAGGTCAGGTTCGATGCTGAAGGTATCACTCTTCCCGAGGCTTTACGTGAGCCAAAGCCGTCAAACGTAGAATGTGCAGAAGGATTGAGTGGGGAAGAATTCCGCCGTCCCATGAATCCAGGAGAATTAGTCATAAATCTTGTTGTCTGTAAGGCTTAATCCAGAAAAGTTTAAAAAAGATAGGACTATTATAAATCTTATTGAGGTGATAATCACATGTCAAGAAAAGCTCAAGGTCTTTCCATGAGTACTATTGTTGTAGCGGCATTAGCTCTGCTCGTATTATCCATACTTTCTTTATTGTTCATTGGTAGGATGAATGTGGCACGAGATGATATAAACGATTGCCAGGCAAATGGTGGTATCTGTGTCGATACTGAATCCTATTATGATTGCCGTGATGCCCTTGATGAACACCCTACGTATAGTAGGAGGTACTCTGCTACACGTGAAGTCCAGCATTCATGCTATGAATCGCATGGTGAGAATTATGTATGTTGCATGTTCAGTTGATAGAAATGAGATCTTATAAAGCTCAAGGGATGTCTTTCAATTTCATTGTCATGATAGCTATAGCTCTGATTGTCATGTTTGTCGTCATCGGCATCTTCACTTCTAGGGCAGACGAAGGCAACCAGAACCTGCAGTCCTGCGAGGCTCGTGGTGGCGTATGTGTTGATCAGGATACTTGCCTTAGCAATAGTGAACCTGAGGCATCTGAAACTCCCATGATTGGTGCGCATTGTTTTGATGACGGAGAGGATACGCCTAATGATGACACATGTTGTATCCGTGAAGAAGATGAAGAAGAGCCTGAAGAAGAGCCTGAAGAAGACGAATGATGTATATATCTTCACGGACGGTTGAGATGAGATCTAATAAAGCTCAAGGGATGTCTTTCAATTTCATTGTCATGATAGCTATAGCTCTGATTGTCATGTTTGTCGTCATCGGCATCTTCACTTCTAGGACGAACGAAGGCAACCAGAACCTGCAGTCCTGCGAGGCTCGTGGTGGCGTATGTGTTGGAACTGAAGGTAACCATCCTGATATCTGCAAGGATTCTTATGATACAAATTATGAAAATGGTGATAAATCAACTGGAAAACCTATATTTGGTGCACATTGTTTTTCAGATGGTGAGAAGGATGATAGATCATGTTGTATCCGTGAAAAAGATTGATTCATCTCCTGATTGCCCACGGATTAATTTTATGGCATTCTTACATCAGTTTTTTAACACACTATACAAAATCACACAAATCACACCCAACTTCATCACTCGCGAATAACAACAAACAGAAAGCTTTAAATATAGTTCTTTTTTTTCTTTTGATATGATGTTTCAGGAAGAACTGTTGAATAAGATGAAGGCCTTCGGCTTGAATAGCTATGAAGCAAAGCTATGGATGGCTCTCTTATCTAGGGGTGTCTCTACAGCAGGAGAACTATCTGATATAGCTAATGTTCCAAGATCAAGAAGCTATGACGTCCTTGAGTCACTAGAGAAGAAAGGTTTTATAATGATGAAGCTCGGCAAGCCCATCAAGTATGTTGCAGTCAAGCCATATGAGGTCCTTGAAAGAGTGAAAAAGCGGATTGAGAATGATGCACAGACCCAGACAATGATGATTGACAAGATTAAGGAATCAGAGGTCCTTGATGAATTGAGGATGCTTCATTCCAAGGGGATAGAGACAGTTGAGCCTGGTGACCTGACAAGCAGCCTTAAAGGGCGGGCAAACATCTATAATCATCTTTCCAGTTCTATAAAGAATGCAAAATCAAAGATATTGATGATGACATCGGCAGATGAGCTTCACAGGATATATGACAATCTGCGTAAAGCCTTAGCAAAAGCTAGAAGAAATGGCGTTGAAATAAAGATTGCAGCGCCGATAACTGAGGATTCAATGTCGGTTGCTAAACGCCTGTCTGAGTTTGCAGAGATACGTGATGTTGCCAACATCAAATCCAGATTCTGTATAGTTGACGATAAGGAGATCACATTCATGCTGACTGATGATAAGATTGTACACTCTAATTACGATGTTGCTGTTTGGGCATCTTCAGATTTCTTTTGTGGAAGCATGATAGCTTTCTTCAATAGCATATGGGACAAATCATCGGGTTATGAGGAAGCTCTTGAGAATATTACTGCTGCTGGTGCAGAAGCGTATAATTAGATCAGTCTTGGAATCTTCTTTATTCAATGTGGCATATCAGCCTAGCTATGGGCACACATAGGAATAAAAACATATATAAATGAAAGTACCTTAAGACAGCACATCTTAACAAAGAGGTGATTTTATGAGTGTTATGTCTGTCGCCGAAGTCACACTTGCGATAATACTTGGTGTGCTTGCTGCTATAGTATATAGTCTTAGGGTCTTAGTCCTTCTTGAAAGGAGAATGGCCAGGGTTGATGAGAATCTGGAGAGGATGGTGCGAAAGGTTGCTAGTGATGAGAAACTGATTGAGGACAAGTTAGGTATAAAAGATAATCCTCGCGCTAAGAAGAAATCTAGCACCAGTAAAAAATCAACTAGAAAGAAAAAATAATATCATGAGTATGTTTTTATTATCTTTTTTATGTCTTTTATGTCTTCTTCCAACGCATTGATCCTGTTTGTATTATCTTCTGGCTGCATAACGCTCCCGCATTCAGGACATTTGAAGTTATAGCTCATTGCCGTTGTGATGTCCAGGCGTAGACAACATGTGAAATAATGTGTCTCTTTTTCTGCAGAAAGCCTGGAATGCAGTTTATTGAGCCTTGAATTCATTGTCTTATCAAGAAGTGTATATAACATTTGGTAATTGAATGACCAGTAATAAGTGTACCATCCATGCTCATTATCTTTCTTTCGTTTGAAATTCACAAGATTCTCTTGATAAAGCTTGTAGAGGCACCTTCTTGCCTCATTGACTTCAACTTCTAATTTATCAGCCAATTTGAGTTCTGAGATCTCCTCGTTGCGGTTCAACAATTTCGTGACAGGTAGAACTTCTTGACCAAAAACTTCTTTCATAACTTTCTCTACAGTAGACTGACTGCATTTCATTCAAAACACCCCTTTTAGAATCAAAGACCTCTTTTCGCGCGAGACCACAAACCATTTAAAAATGGCACGTTTCCACATATAAAAAACTTTCGAAATTTTTACATGTTCAGTGGTGTATAGAGAATCACTTTCCTATAAGTTCTTCAAAATCTGATGATTCGCTCTCGTATCTTATTGAAAAATATTTATTTGTCTCATCCAGCATATTGGCTTTCTTGAATATCCATGGTTTACCATTGAACTTCACAGCAATATATGGTTCAGCGCCGAAAAGGTGAGAGAATGATCTTAAGCTGAAAATCTCTTCTTTAGTAAAATATTGAATCTTTGATCTTGTGGCCTTGCATTCTATGCAGAGTTTCCTTTCGTGGTTCCCAGCTATCAGGTCTGGCGAATCATATCTCATACTCCCTGAGCCGGCGCATCTCGTACATGCCCAATTGTTCTTCCAGAACATATGGAGCAGTTCTCTTTCGGCATTGGTGCCTTTACCTTTGTGGTTCATGGTGATAATATATCACTCAAGGATTTAAATATGACTTCTGCAGATGTCCAGTGTGTCCTGTGTCTTCACTGTATCACACTATAATTTTCATAAGGTCATAAGCAGCTTCGGTGTTCTTGAAGACCGATTTGACTTCTTTAAGAATTTCTTCAGGTTGTCTATATCTTTGCGAGAAATGTGTGAGTATCACCTTTTTTGTCTTTGATGAAACGGCGATTTCACCTACATCTTTTGCTGTCATATGCTTATAGTTCTTTGCGTTCTCCTGATGCTCATCAGTGAATGTTGCTTCACTTATCAGGACGTCTGCGTCATCGGCGATCTTATAGCAATTCTTGCATACTTTTGTATCAAAGATGAATCCAACCTTTTTCCCTTTAACGTTATATGTTGCTTGTCGATGGTTTATTTTTTCTTCTTTCCATATGATGTCTTGTCCTTTTTGCAGTCTTTTGAGGTGGGGGCCTTCATCTATTCTTTTTTCTTTTATGAATTCTTTATTTATCCTTCTTCTATCTTTCTCTTTGAAGGCATAACCCATGCATTCTATACCATGGTCTAATTTATGTGAAGTCAGCGAGTATTCTTCTTCATCAATGAATGCTTCACCATCCTTGACTTCGAACACTTCACACTTTATGTCACATACAGTACTGAAAAAACTGAAGATCTTACTCATAAAACGTCTTGTCCCACTTGGTCCAAATATCTTTAATGTCTTATCGTAATTGTTATGCGCTAATGTCTGCAGAAGTCCTGGGATGCCAAGTACATGATCACCATGCCAGTGGCTTATGATAAGATTATCTATACTTGAAGGTTTGACTCCCGCTATCTTGATCTGCCTTTGTGTACCTTCTCCACAATCGAAAAGGAATCCTTCGCCCTTGAAGTTGAAATATATTGAACTATGATTTCTCTCCTTCGTCGGAACCATGCTGCTTGTGCCTAAAAAAACAATCTGCATTACCTATCACGTTATTTGATTTCTGGCACTATTTATAAAAATTTTTAAATCAGCTTCTCTTTTTATGTAGAATGGCGTCAAAATATCCCATCAAGGCAGAGTTGAAAGGTTCATTCATAGTGACTGAGGATTCGGATGCTGCCAGAGAATTATATGCCAAAAGCAGATATGGGATTGTGAGTGGAAAGAAGGTCTGGCTTTCTTTCTATGAAGCTGTCTTTCTCTACGATCAAGGTAAGATTCTTATCTATGATTCTCACGATAAGCTGATCAAAGATGTTCATAAGAAGCTGTTGAAGAACAGGGATTCTGTCATCAAATACGCTGTATTCTGTGATCTAAGGAAGAAGGGCTATATCACAAAGACAGCACTGAAATTCGGTGCAGACTTCAGGGTATATGAAAAAGGTATAAAACCGGGTGATGACCATGCTAAATGGATTGTCTTTGCTGTACACGAGTCTGACAGACATACCTGGAAGGATTTTTCCGCAAAGATGCGTGTGGCACATTCTACTAAGAAGAAGCTGCTTTTAGGCGTTGTTGACGATGAGAAGGATGTGACATATTGGGAAGTATCATGGATGCGCCCCTGACTTATCAGAAATCTTTATATATTAACCGTATTTTGTTCGAGATTACGCCCCTGTAGCATAGCGGCTAATGCGCGTGACTTGTAATGACAACAAGTTATCAAACTTGCTTAGACGCAAGTAATCACGAGATCGAGGGTTCAATTCCCTCCAGGGGCTTCATCTTTCTTGATATTGCAGAGGTATGGGATTTCACACAGTGAATATCCTATACTAACAAGCTTACCAGATAACGCCAATCTGCTCTAATTCCTTTTAGGGCTCCAGAGCAAGAATCCAATGTTTTTATGGGGATGTTATCCTATCCTTTTCAGTAAGTCTATATAATGTTTCTTTATAATGAATATCTTTCCTTGTTAAATTGACTGAAACTTCTTCAAAGTCAAATTTTTCTCTGACCTCAATTTTCAGATCATCTTTAATGCTTTTTTCAAAATTTGTCTTATTATAATAGAAAAGAGATCTATCTTTTAAATTTTTAATATTTTTTAGCTCATCCATATTGGACACTAGTTCCAATTCAGTTGTTGTAAATAGTATTGGTTCATGGGTTATAATTATGGAGTTATCAGGTAGTGATTCTTCTATTCTTTGTGGCATGTAAGCATTCATCCTGTGATTTGGTCTCTGATCATTATACATCTCATAATAAGAGCCACCAAAATCAATAAATATTATTAAGATAAAAATTAACATTGTAAACAGATGGAAATTTTTTATTATTTTGTAATTAAGTTTTTTTAAGTCAATAAAAAAAGACGTGATAAAGAAAGAGAATATTGGATAAAATACAAAATAATATCTATGAGGCGCACCAGTTTCTTCTAACCCATACGAGAAATATATTAGATAAAGCATAAGGATGATTGTAAAAAAATATATAGTTATTTTTGGATCTTTTTTAATATAAAAAATAAATCCTAATATAAAAAACGGAAAAATCAACAGTGGTTGCCAATTATCATTTATTATATTTATCGCATATTCTTTTGTGTTATATTTTAGGTTGTCTAGATAGATTCCTTCGTTATTATCCTTTTGATATATATTTGTATAAAACTCTAAAAACAGTATAAAATTAGGTATAATCAAAAGTACAATTAAAATAGTAAAAATGGCTTTACTGGTCATTTTATTTCTAATTGTTTCTTTATTAAATAATAGAATCCCTAAAAAGAAAAAGAAAAAAAGAATATGATTTTCAGGCCTTATTAATGAGGTGAATCCAGTTAATACAATTGAGAATAAAAATAATTTTATGCCTGGATTTTTAAAATAGATAATATATGAAAGGATACATAAATAAAAAAAGAAATATGAGGCTATATTTGTTTCTAATGATACTGACCAATAAATATTTGAAAGATGTGTTATAGAGATTAATGAGGCAATTAGCGAAAAAAGTTCTTTTTTTGTTAACAAGTATGTTATCATAAAAACAATAAATGTGGCTAGAGATCCAAATAAAATAGGTATTCTAAATAGGAAAGTCATGTCCATCCCGTTTAGTAAAATTGCTTTGTTAAGGATCAGAGGCCATCCAATCCCTTTTGCTAAATCATTTCTGCCGAGAATAGTTAACTCTTTTGCATCATCTATAAAATTATGTTCATCAAGATACATCTTATGATCTTTATTAGGTTGGAAATCTCTTAGAAAAAAAGAAGTCAAAAAAATTAATATTAATATGACCAACGTAATCTTTTTAATATCTAAAAATGGTCTTTTTAATTCTTTAAATGAATATATAAACATTATAATTAATATTACTAGGAGAATGTAGGCACACGGTGAAACAAGAATTCTTGAAAGTTCTTGAAAATTATATATCAAGTCTGGATGCATCATTTTTTAAAATTATATCTAAAAATATATTTAATATTTCTCTTAATAATAGTGATGCACATAAAAAATTATAGCCTATCTTTCAGATTGACTATCTTTTCCTGTCATCATAACTCAATACATCGGAGAAATCCCATTTTTAAAAAAATAGACTTTCGCTTTTTTCCAGACCATTCCCAATTGATTTTTTAATCTCGGGCAGAATATCTTTGATAGGATGTTAGTTTGAGTAACTTATCTATCATTATCTATTAAATCTCTTTTATATTTCAATTCAAAGAAGGCTCAGCGGGAGTTTTATCTTTCTTGATATTGTAGAAGTATGGGATTTCACAGAGTGAATATCCTATGCTAATTGTCAGATAACGCCAATCTGCTTTAATTCCTTTTAGGTCTTTATTCTCATTCTATCCATTGAGATAAGAATTCTATCAATTGAAAAATCTGATATATCCCATGATCTGTCTTTTGAGATTGCTGTTCTTGTCCTCAAAGAGAGCATTCCATGCATTAAGCCTATTATCGTCTTCGGAAGCGGCAGGATGTAGTACAAGATTGCCATTTGAGTATTCATACCAAAAACTATGGCGCCCAGGCTCATTATAATGGTCTTTTCCCGCTAAGTTGTAGTGGTTATCTTTACCTGATTTTATAAAAACAATATATCCTTTTCCGTCTAAGAAAATCACAGTCCTGTTCATGTTCAATCTATTGCCTTCGTCCATCACAGTTTTTCCCATCACTACATCTCTGACAGAACCGAATTGCTTAATCTCATCTAAGGCATCTGTTATCAATTTGTTGGCCTCGATGACCTCTTCATTTTCTGCTTGACCTTGCTTGATCTTTCCCAATATCTGATTTATCCTCGTTTTAGTTTCCTCTTTGATCTCGCATCCTTTTTGCAGTTTACTCTCTAGTTCTTTATACCGTTTTCGAAACCTGTTGAAGACTTTATTGCTTATAGATTTTGGTGCCATTGTGATGTCTCCTGTATCATAAAAAAGGTTCTGATCTCATAGTGGATCTTTTTCTTTATAATGGTTCGAGCTTTTTCGCTTCTTCAATGTATCCTGTCTCATCATCTTCCAGAAGAGAGCTTGTTAGAAGCCTGTCCATGTAGATATTTATATCTCTCAATCTCCCAAGGTTCTGTATCACTTCATCGGAACCTTCTTTTTCAGAGGTGAGTTTCTCTAATTTTTTGATATACCTGGATAGTCTCTTGAATCTTCTGTGTTCTCTTCTGATATATCGTCTAGATCTGTTTTTCTTATCTTCGCCTTCCATGACTTTCGCGATAAGGAACAGATTGGCATTCATACTTTCATGTTCTTTTTTCAGTTTTTCCAGAACAGGTCTTGTTTTTTTATCTTCCAAGATTGTTTCTGGGACAGATTCAATCAAACCTTTTCCTGCCAATGCGAATTCGTGTGCAGAATTTTTCACTCGCTCGGAAATATTGACATCTGTTTCCATACGGCGTTGATTGATACACATCTATTTAAAATTATAGTAAACAAAAAGATAAAAAGCGTCATCATGATATAATTTGAACGGAGCCTAGAATCTCATTTCTTTCATCGCTATTCCTTCAATCTTATTGAGTTCTTTCCTTAATGGTGCGAATGTTTCATTCTCTACTTCAATGATTATGAGACCATTCGGAGAGTTGTCTCTTGTATTGTGAAGTCCAAGTCTGGTGCTCACACCATGACCATGTCTTGTGAGTATCTTCTGTACCGTTTCAACATGCTTTATCCTGTCCGTGATATGGATTCCGATGATGTTATACTTCTTCATAAGTTTATATGATGTTTTGACATTTATCAATCTTTCTTATTGCTCCATGAAATTTTTCTTGATCTTTTCACATAATGTTTAAATATAATAATATCTATCCAGGCATATGGCATTCAGCAAATCATTCCCGAAAAATGTTGAAGGCAAGAACTATCCTGAATGGATTGATGTTTATCTTTCAGAGAGGGAAGAGAAATTCTTGGAAGAGCAGGTGCGTCAGCAGAATATTGTGCTCATGAAACAGAGCATGAATGATGCGAGAGCAATCGCGGAAAGTTCAAACCTGAAAGATGGGAATGTGATATCCAGGATGGCTGTGGCATTGTTCGAGAAGATTGCCTCCCATAGTGTACATGCCAAAGAGAGGAGGTGCAAGGATAAATTTGATCGATCGAAGGATGAAAAATGACGCAAAGCTTATTTTTTCTTTCTGTCCTTCTTATGTTCTTCAATGAATTCTGCGTGTGAGAGTACTTTTGCTCCTTTTCTCTTCTTCTCATACTCTTCAAGCTTTATCAGTGCCCGAGCAGGTGCATAGGTCAGAGAGATCATTGACGCGATGAACATGATTCCGAAGACAATGGAGAAAGCCACACCATAGTCAGGGGATTTCGGCGTGACAAATATGAGTGACACATAAAGCCCGACGATACTTATCAAGAAGAATGAATTTGATAATGGCGCAATTTTTGGTTTTCTTTGTGTTTTTCTGTCCTTCATGTCTAATCTTTTGTTCCTGTGCTTTAAATATTTTATCAAAACATTATTAAACGCAATAGACTATTTCATAGTGGTGTGAGTGGTCTTTTATGGCTTTCAGAATCTATTGTGGTGCGATTTTATTACTTGTATTCCTTATGGTCTTCTCATTAGCAGTGAATGCACTTCCGGAGTTCAACATAGATGTTGTTTTGGAGGAAGACACATTCTATACGTTGCCTTTGCTGAGTGAAAGCATTCTGAAATATAATTTCACATCTTCATTGGATGGCGAACCTTATGACACAAATGTGACGGCTGACATCATAACCGGTGATGCAGGGACTTATTGGGAGGATACTGAACTGGATGAACGGGAAGTATATCTTATCCAAGATATGGAGACTGAGCCCAAAGCTTCTTTTCTTGTGATTAATACATCTGAGATGATATCTGATGGAGTGATGAGAACTGATTGTTCAGATCTTGCTTTGTATGATGGTTATGGGAAAGAGTACCCGTACATCATTGAGGATTGTGATACTAATGAGACAAAATTGAAATTTTCATTGGATAATACTCAACAAGATCAATTAAATCTCTATCATTCAGGCCATTACAGCAAAGAAGATACTGTTGTTGACCCTTACCTTTTTTATGAGGATTTCGCTAATGAGACTGATACAGAGAATTCTTGGGATATGTCAGGAAACATAACTTTTGAGGAGGGATACGCATATACTGATGGCTCTAATGGATCTTCGATGAATCTTACGACGACAACGATTGATTCCATGTCAGAGGTGGATTATCGCTTTTATGCGACCGGCAATTCAATACATAATGTTACACTGGCTGAGTCAGGCAACATATCAGAGAAGAGTTTCGTGGTGGATTTTCTTGCTGATGAAGGAATGATAGAGGCTTGTTGGACACTTCATGGCAATAAGGATTGTTCACGCTATCAGGAAGATTTCGCTGAGCAATGGAATGATTTTCGGATTGATTTGGATGGCGATAGGCTATGGCTTAATCTTAACGGAGAACGTCTTAATAGGAATAGTCAATATTATGATATTGACAAAGCAGATATAGGTTTTGAGTTTGAGGGCATGAGTTTCATCGAGTATTTTTCTGTGCTGGAGAAGGGCTCTACATCATTCACTGATCAAGTATCCGAAGAGCACATAGACAGGAGAGAAGGTGTGGCACTCCAGGGGGATTTTGGATTTGAGTATGATCTTAGTGGGTTTTCATCAGGTAACTACACAATAGCAACGAGAGCAACAAGGCCAGATCTTCACCCACAGTATTCTTTTGACCTTTTTTCTGCCAAGTATGAGAAACTACTTTTTGAGGCAACAGAGGAGGGTTATGTGAATGAGATGTCTGGACATTATCTTATCGATACTGATGGAACATTGAAGATCACTAATCCGAATGATGAGCCATTGGATATTGAGCTTGATATGGGAACCAATCTGATGATTGAGCAGAAGGATGGTGATCTCCTCAAGGATGGCAAGCTTGATGTGCAGATTGATGCATTCTCCTCTGTCGAGATCGATTACTTCACGACCGGCGTAGCGAATCATCCTCCGGTAAGCAATAATGAAGGCGTTCTCATCACTTCATTGAAGAGTGCGATTGATGATGATGTTCATGAGATTGGGAATTCCAGGTTCTATAAGAGAACTCTAGAGATGGAGGATGCTCCCGATGAGTCAGGGTCAACAGATGATGAGCAGAAAAAGAAAGAATTGAAGTTCGTTGTCGAGGATGATGCCTACTATGATGTGTTCACAAGACTCACTCTAAACAAATTCTTTTCAGAAGCAACTGTTACTCCTGGTGATGTTGTAGAGGTGATGCTGAGAGTGACAAACCACGACCCTTTCTCTCGCGAGGTGACTCTCAATGATTCTCTTCCACAGGAATTTATCTTGCTTGAGAATCCCGAGGAGAGAAATAAGTCCTGGTCTTTCAAGATGAATAAGCATACTTCCAGAATTTTCACTTATGAAGTGATGTATAATGGAAGTTCTACGGGTCGTGTCAATGTTCCGTTAGCCAACCTCACTTCAGGTAATGTCCTTGTTGAATCCAACGAGCCAGTGCTCTTAAGGGAGGATCCGTCTTCAAAACAGCTTCATGCCATAAAGAGGTATACCTATCTGAATTCTACACAATATGATATAGACAACCCGGTGCTAGTGAAATTGACAGTATCTAATCTTGGCAGTGAGTCAGTCAAGGAGATAATCCTAGAGGATTCAGCGGATACAGATATGGAATTCTTGGCGCCTTCCATCAGCACAGAATATCGTGGAATGTGGATCATTCCAGAATTGAGGCCTGGTGAGACCTGGGCTGTGGAGTACCTGACAAATAATGGTGCTCACGTCAAGGATGCTCCTGAGCTTGACAGTCATGTAACAAAGATTGATTATAGTTCCCATGTATCGGAGAAGACGAGGGATGAGGTCATGTTTGATAATCTGAGGCGTTTCTCTTTTTCCTTGTCATCTCTTTTTGGTCTTCTTATCATTGCCAATATCCTTGTGATATTATCTTATGTGTATAAGAATCCTTTCTTTGAACTCGAGGAGAAGACTCCCAAGAATTTTATCCTTGGACTATATGAGCAGATACCAGGAAATTCAAAGAAGTTCATGGACAGATGTATGTCTGTGGTCTTGCTGGTATATAAGAGAATCACGAAGATAGCACACGCAATAGGGCTGAAACTATTTTCGTGGAGCGAAGTCCTCATGAAACAGACTGAGAAATACTATGAAGAGCGTAATATCTCCTTGGTGCAGGAGAAATCTATGTCAGCCATCTCTGAGGGCATATCAAAGATAAATGAAGAATTGAATCAACTCAGGAAGATGACATTGAAGGATTGGCTTTCCCTCTTCTCCAGATATAAGAAAGAATTCTTCCGGGCCCTGAGAAACAGGATCACATATTCTATGTTCTCTTTATCAGATAAGATGCTCGCAAAGAATAAGGGTTCCAGTGTGGGCCAAATCTTGAATTTCTCAGCAAAAGTGCTTAATCCAGAGCTGGATAACTATCTAGCGGGCTTGACGGATAAGAGATTGAAGAAGAAGGAAAGATCATATAGCAAGGAGATACAGAACATAGAATCATTGTTGGAGAAGAACCGCAAGATCAATCAGAGTTCTTCAGGCCTATATGGTCGCTTCCGTCTTTTTTTACGAAGAATCTATGGTTTCTTTAAAAAATAAGATTGAGAAATTATTTTTATTGTGTTAAGCTGTGGTTGTGTTAAAAAAAAGATAATTTTATAAGTGATTTCTTTTTATTATAAGAATAAGAAATGGTGTGCCTTTTTGAGTTTTTCATTCATTCCTCTTGTGGATTGGTATAATGTAATCTCCAGCATAGATGATTCTAGGGAAGGTCTTATCTTCAAGTTACTATATCATACTGCCTGTTCGGAATCGGAGTTAATATCACTCAAGAAGAAAGATTTCGATTTCTCTAATAACAAAGTGAGCATGCGATCCCGGATATCCTCAATACCAGAAAGACTTACAAAGGAAGTGGCTCGCTACACTTCTTCTATGAAAGATGAAGAATTCATATTGCAGGGAAGGAATGGTCCCATCAGTGCCAAGCGTATCCAGCAGATTGTAGTGAAAAGATCTGAGGATATCCTAGACTTCAAGATAACTCCTCAAGAGATAAGGTCAATGCATATCGCTCATGCGCTTCTGAAAAATATATCTCCTGCTTCAATCTCTTCTCAAGCTGGCGTCAGCTATCAGAGGATTGCTCAGATCATGGACGAGATCAGTGTAAAGATGGAGGAAAGATGTTATTCATACGAACTTTGAGAAGTAAAGATACTATATCTGAAACTAAGCTTTCACCTCTTTTATCTATGCTCATAATCATGTTCTTCTGTCTGCTCATGCTATCGTCCCTATGTTCTTATTCAGTATCAGGGGATCCTGTCAGCAATTCTACTTTTGAAAATATTTCTTCGAAGGTGACATATGACTCCAACATATCATCGGAAGATGAATTCAGGTATAATGAATCTTTCAATCTGATGAACCATTCTGTTGATGAGAAAGTCTCGGTGAATGGATCGGCAATATTTGCTGGAGACACAGAATATAATGTATCAAATGTGACAAAGGTAGAAGATGATTCAATCTTGGTATCCTTCAATCCAGTTTCTGAAGGCCACCATGAGCTTGTAATCAACTATAGCGT
>JBKGYM010000017.1:0-15031 GCA_046546115.1 Candidatus Woesearchaeota archaeon | reverse complement strand
GGCTTCATCACAAGTATATATGGATCCATCATAATCATATACTATCTGACCTGTCACAGCACCACAAGGTGTTGTCATCTCAGCGTAATTCGCATTGGTGCCTGTCGCGAATTTATGAATGATGATCGCAGCCATGTTCTCCACTATCTGGATGCCTTTCTTATTCTGTTCAATCATATAATCAATGACCTTCTTCCAGATCTCGAGATACTCTTCAGATGTATATGACATCTTATTCCAAGAACGTGAAGCGAAACCGAATCTTGAGACGAATTTGAAGCTTAACACTGTAAACCCATGATTGATATATTCATCCACAATCTCTTTCCATCTTGGGAGAGAATCACGCACAATGACAGGTAAAGCATTCAGACTAGGGCAACCTCTCTTCTTGAGCATGTTGATTGAATCAACAACCGCATCATATGTTGGCCTATTCCCTTTTGTGAATTTTCTATTACTATTATGCAAGCTTTCCGGCCCATCAAGTGACAAACAGATGCCAACCCTGTACTCTCTGAAAAAATCAAAGATCTCGGCGTCGATCAAAGTGCCATTTGTTATTATTGATATGTGGATTTGTTTTCCTTTTTCTTTTGCCAATTTATGAGCCCGTAAGATTGCCCTCTTCACAATATCAAATCGTAACAGAGGTTCACCACCAGAAAACTCGATATTATAATTCTCAGAGGGGGTGGAAAAAATGAAATCAACAGTCTTATCTACAGTATCTTCTGTCATATCCTTCCCTTGTGCCTCCTCCGAGACACGGTATGCATAACAATATTTGCAGGTGAAATTACACCTAAGAGTAGGAATCATTATATGAAGAGAAGTACCTTTACTCAGATACCAATAGTAATCATTGAACTGATGTACATATGAATCCATGTTATCATCAGTCATTATCATATTGGCTTCTTTGAGCTTGTAGAAAAGCTTCTCATCCAGCTCCCTGAAAGCATATTTTTTATGTTCTTCGTGAGTCAAGAAACACCAATTTCCAACATCATTCGTGAGAAGCACACCATCATCATATCTTTTAGAGAATGTCTTCGCATTCTCATAATCCTTCCCATAGATAAATCTCATAGTCAACAATGAGGGCATCTAAATAACTTTTAAAACTTTTGTTGAAAACCTCTCTTGAAAAAAGAGTGATTGAAGAATGGTCAACTGTTGACCACACTCTTTATCTTTCCGTTAGTAATCCCCAACATATAATTGAAGAAAGAGAAGACTGCATCTCGCACAGGAATATCTTCATCCTTTGGTTCTATCCGGACAGATATGTATTTTCCGTCAACATCTCCTTTGAAAGCCACATAACAACTCTCAGTGAATTCACCGGCCGCTTCTACAATGGTAGGATAATCATAAAAGGAAAAATCAAGTTCAAATTCCGCCACATTACCATCAAACCTTATATCCATCTCAGTCACCACTGCTCTTCGAAACATCACCAGTAGTATCATCAGTTTTTTTATCTTCAGTCATTTCTGATGAATCATCATCTCCAGAAACATCAGTTTTTACATCATCACTACCAGGGGTGGACTTTTCTGATTCGGTTTCTTTGTCATCCGCTTCTTCTCCTGAAGATTCAGAATCAGTTTCATCATCACTAAATTTCTCATCCCATGGCACAGCAATTCCTTCAGGATCCTCAAATTCGAAATCATCATCAAGATCATCATCAAAGTCTTCATCCGTGAAAACTTCTTCATCTGGATTTGTCGCGTCACCAGACTGGTTTGCTTCCTGATTAGTCGCATCATTTGCTGCAGATTCATCAAGCGCTTCCAGATCAATCTCTGTAAAAGATTTCTTGAGCATCAAAGCACGAATGTATTCTTTCTTATTGGAACCTAATCTATTAGCATTCTCATTGACAAGATTATTATGGAATTCTTTCGCGAGCTCTCTCAGGTTCTCCTCGGTATTCTTCTTCTCGTCCTTGAAAGACAATTTCACCAAGATCTCCGTTTCGGGATCACCATCAAACGTCGCATAAGCTTTCTCCAATAAGGTATATGCTGCAGAATAAGCCACGTCTAGAGAGAAAAGTTGCGGGTTCAACTTCACTACTGAAAATCCATCGTCCAACTTGTAAAAATCCATGATGAAGAGGTTTCTTGATTAGATTTAAATAGTTTTCGATGATTGCGAAGACATGAACATCGAATATATTTTTCTTGTTCCCATCATAGTGTTAGGGTTAATAACATCTTACACAGATATAAAGTCTGGCATGATACGGAATAAGCATATCAAATATGCATTATACGCTGCCTTTGTATGTCATATGATTTTAGTCATGGCTTACGGTAATTTCAGATTGGAAGGATATTCACACTATATTATCAACTCTGTCTTCATGCTGGTCATCTCTTTTATCTTCTGGAACGTTGGATTATGGACTGCCGGAGATGCGAAACTGTTCTTCACGCTGAATGTGCTCACACCACCATCGTTCATAACCACAGGATATATGGGGGCTTTCTATGGCATAGTGTACTTCACCAACATTTTTGGGCTTCTTCTCCTCTTCTTCCTATATAAAGTGATAAGAAATATAACCATGAAAGAGTTCAAGAAATGTGTTAAAGACACATTCAATCTTAGATCAATAGGATTCATCGCCCTCTTTGTATTCGGGATAGGTATGATAAACAGATATATTCCACAACCCCAGCCAAGTAATTTCCTGACATCATCACTCATATTTTTTGTAGTACTGATGCTCCTAAGAACATTTGTGAAAGACAAGTTGATAATGGTCGTTGCAATCATGGCGATAGCAAGACTGGCAATAGATTACGAGAAAGTTATCACACCAAATTTTTGGATGAATTATCTCAAGCAACTCGCCATGCTCTTGATAGTGATGTTCCTCCTTCTGAGAGCGTCATTCTATGCATTCACAAAGAAAGTCAAGATAGAAGATCTGAAAGAGAAGATGTTTCTTGCAGAAGACATCATACCTGACACGACAAATAGGAAAAGAAAAGACGAGGACAGGAAAGATTATACAAGGTATACAAAAAGAAAGGTAGAAAACCTGACAATCATATCGTACTTACAGAACAGGCCATTCAAGTTCCACAAGTATGACAAGAATAAAGGATTATCAATAGAGAATCTTGACTGGCTCAAAGAACAGAGAAGAAATCTGAAATTCGGAAAGATAAGAGTTTATGAGACAATGGCGTTCGCCCCTTTCATCTTTGCTGGCGTCATACTCACAATAATAGTTCAAGGAAACATTTTTATGCAAGTTGCAAGAATCCTGATAGGTAATTAGAGAATGAAAGATGACAAGATGACCGGCACCATAGATCTCAATAGGTTTCGTCATGCTAATATGATCCATGAGATTGAAAAGAGAACAAAGGCGTTCAAAGATTCTGGATGTGAATCCATCGTCATCAAGAACAGCAAGAGTATCGATAAAAAACATATTCTTAGCATAATCACAAAGATAAGAGAACATGACATAAGTGACATAAGCTTACTTTGCGATGCAAGGAGATTCTCAGAAAAAGGATTTGTCAGAAGACTAAAAGAATCAGGATTGACCAAAGCATATATCAAAGTGAACAATTTATCTTTAACTGGACAAGATAAAGAATTGCAAATTCTGGATGGTTCAAGAAATCTAGCCAATGAGGACATTGATCTCTCGATAATCATATCAATCAAGAGATCAAATCACATGAATATCAATAATATACTGGACGAATTCTGGAAAATTGGCAGTAGAGAAGCGTACATAAGATTTCCAAACAAGGTCGACCCTGATAAAAATGTTAGATATTCTGAAATATGCGAGAAAATAGATGGCCTTATCACTGAATTTGAAGGTAAGATGGATCTTCGATTGATTAACTTCCCATACTGCATCATGAAGAGACCAGATAAGAATCTCAGATATCACACACATATGTTCCGGACTATCTTTGATAGCACGAACAACATTACCAAGTTGACAGATTGCAGATACTGCAGGTATAGTATGATCTGTAATGGTATAAGCAGATCATATCTGGAAGTTTTCGGTGAAGATGAATTCAAGCATATCGATGGTCTGAAGATTTCCCCAGATATGCTACCTGACAATGGAAAGCCCGTGAACGAAGAGTTTACCAAAAACAGGCTTGAACTTAATATCGGCCTTGCATGCAATAATGATTGTGTATTCTGTATAAGTGGTAAGAAAAGCAAAAAACTTGATCCCGCAGAAAAGATCATAGAAGAGATTGACAAGTACAAAGGGAAAGGAATAGATCTGCTGAATATCTTGGGTGGAGAACCTACGCTTGTGAAAAAATTGCCTGATGTGATAGGACATGCAAAAGAAGTGGGTTTCAATAACATCCACATCATAACCAATGGTAGAAGACTCAAAGATTACGGATTCGCGAAAGCACTGATTGAGAATGGACTTAACAGGATATCCATAACAATACATGGGCATAATAAAGAGATACAGGATGCCACAGTACAGAGAGAAGGAGCTTTTGAAGAGACTATGCAAGGGATTGAAAACATAGCACGCATCAAAGAAGAAACAGGTAAGGATGTCAAATTGACCAGCGGGACTTGTATCACAAAGATGAACTACAAACACCTAAAAGATACAGTCAAGAACGTGATAGATAAAGGGATTGAAGAAGTACTTTTCATCAATCTGAATCCGATGGGTAACTGTACAGAGAATCTTGAAGGTATAATCCCTAAATATTCTGATGTGAGACCACGACTTAAAGAAGCTACAGAATACTGCAAGAGTAGAGGTGTAGGTGTGGCATTTGATGGATTCGCACATTGTGTGATCAACGACATCACAGAGTTCCAGGAAGAAGATTTTGACCAAAAAGATGAAGTCACTTCATATGATGATGTGGAAGAGACTGAAAGGATACAATTTGACTGGATAGATGAAAGGAAAAGCCTAAAGATGAAGTCAGAAGCTTGCAAAGAATGCATACTGAACTACAAATGTGAAGGTATATGGAAAGCTTATGTGGAATTGTATGGTTACTCAGATTTCAAGCCCATCAAAAGATGAAGCCGACAGAAGATGATAAAGATGGAAAGGATAGCTATCTACGGAAAAGGAGGTATCGGCAAATCTACAATATCTTCAAGTTTGAGTGCTTCAATCGCACATTCAGGTAAGAAAGTCATCCAGATTGGATGCGATCCGAAACGGGATTCTACAATCAGGTTAACTGATGGGGAAAGGATACCTAATGTGATTGATACATCCATGGCCAAGCAAAATGATCTGAAAAAAGCAGATTTTGTGAAAAACGGGAGTCTTGGAACTGATTGTGTAGAATGTGGTGGGCCTAAACCAGGAGTGGGGTGTGCTGGCAGAGGCATAACAAAGATGTTTGAGATATTCGAAGAATTAGACATTCTTGATGATAACAATTATGACGTAGCCATATTCGATGTTTTAGGAGATGTAGTCTGTGGAGGGTTCGCTGCACCGATGAGAAAAGGTTTTGGAGATAAGATATTCATTGTGATCTCTGAAGAGATAATGTCATTATATGCTGCAAATAACATACTGCACGCCATAAGGACGTATGAATACAATGGAATATATTTTGCTGGTTTCATAGTGAATCTCAGGAACAACAAAGCCAATCTTGACCACATCAAGAGGTTCATAAAAGCGACACAGACCGAGATCATCGCTACTGTCCCGAGAAACAAACTGATTGTAGATGCGGAGAAGAAAAATAAGACAGTCATAGAGCAATATCCTGATTCAGAGATCGCGACCAGATTCGGAAAGATATCCGGGAAGGTGCTTGGTATTGGTAAGAGCAAAGTCAAAAGACCAAACCCCATAGATGATGTTACTTTCAACAATGTGATGCTAGGTGAATGAAGAAGATGAAAAAAAACACATCAGGTCAGCATTGCTGTTCACTTCATGGATGGATAACATGTCTGATGAGGAATAAGATAGATTTCCCGGTCATCCTGCATTCTGATATAAACTGTTCCAATCTTGTTTTTAAGGGCGATAGTGATGTCAATACTTTAGGAAGATTCTTCTGCACAAACCTGTCAGAAGAGAACATCATAAAAGGTGATGGTACTAAAAGACTCGAAGAATGCATTGATGCAGTCATTGGAGAGGAACAACCGAGAGACATACTGATATTGAACAGCTGTATGAGTCAAATAATCGGTGATGATGTAAAAGGGACAGTACAGAAAAAGAGGGGTAAGTCCAGAACAAGAATCCACTACAGGGAAACCACAGGTCTTGTCTTCGAAGACCCCAAAAAGGTCATAGACGATGTAGGTTATCTCATCCTTGAAACTCTGAAAAATGACAACAGTCTCAGAGATGATAGAGAAAGAAGGACCATCAACATAATTGGTTTTGAGAATTATGTCGCCCATAATAAAAATGATCTGAGAGGATATGATCCATTCTTAGAAGAACTGAGAAAGGCAGGAGCAAAAATCAACACAACCATTGGTCCTGGATCACCAATCAGTGATTGGAAAAAATCTCTTAAAGCAGATATCAACATCAATTTTGACAGAAGATTATACCAGAATGTTGCAGAGATATACAGTAAAAAACATAATATCAAGACAATAGAAGTTCCATTTCCTGCAGGGATAAAGCAGACACTTGAGTTTTTCGGGATAGTCAATGAAAAACTCGGTGCTGGGAAAGATATCATCTCAAACCTCGAAAAAGAAATTAAAGAGGCGGAAGATTACCTCGAGAAACATAAAAATGAGTTGAAAAAAAAGAAGATAATCTACAATATAGCATCCAATCTTGACTTCACCATAGGAAACTCAGCGAAAGAAGGGTTGCTAATGCTGGATTTTTTCAAAGAGTTGGGATGTGATGTTGAGATCCTCATCCAGGGGAACCCAGAAGAAGAACACAGGCTTGCTGTGAAGAACACACTCCAAGAGATCGGGATTGAAGATGATTTCACCCTTTTCGGACATTGCGGAGATGGATATAAGTTCATTGATGGCAGCAGTGATACCATAGTATATGGATCGCCGTTGCTCAAAGAACAGGCAGAAAGAATGGGAAACCGTTTCATACATTACGGCGAGATTCTCCCAGGTTTGATGAACATGAAACACAATATAGATATAATCATTGGTAAAGATGGATATTGATCAGTTCAGGATAAAGCATAGCAGTTATGTTGCCATGCACGGAGCATTTGTAGCATCGCATTGTATCAGTGATAGCCTTATTTTCCTAAGTATAGGGATAGGATGTAAAGCTCAGTTACCCCATTACATGGGAGGGCATGAACTAGAAAACAATTTTGTTTCAAGGATGGGTTGGGCAGAACTTGATGGTGATGATATAATCAATGGAGATGTCAAGAAGATACGGCGAAACCTGCTGGGACAGATTGAACGGAACATCGCTAATTTCTATCCAGTAGTGATATCTCCTGTCGTCAAGACGATAGGTATGGAAAGTCTCATCGAGAATACAGCAGAAGAGATGAGAAGAGAGACTGGTGAAAATATCTGGATGGCACGCCTTTCAGGTGCAGAAAGTGATTTCTGGGAAGGATACAATAGTATAATAATAGCATTCATTGAGAGTATGGATTGGAGATCAAAAATAGAGAAGAAGACTGTGAATATCTTTGGGTATCCTTTTGACAGATATGAGATGGAACATCGAGCAAACATAAAAGAACTAAGAAAGATGCTTGCAAAAATAGGCATCAAAGTACAAGCAGTATTTCTATCAGGCACAAGCACAACAAACCTCCAAAAAGCAAGAAAAGCAGAATACAATATCATATTGCCTCATTCCAGCACAATAGGAGATGACATAGAGAAAATTACCGGAAAACCGTCCATATATACAGACATCCCTATGGGAATCAGCAACACAAGACAATGGATAAAGCAGATCTCTATAGCTTTGAATAGAGGTAAAAGACAAGCTCAAGAATACCTTGATGAACAGAAAAAGATCATGGAGAAATTTCAGGGTGAGATGAAGTCCACATTCAATGATGTAAGAGTTGGACTGATTCTTGATCTTCCATTCATAGGCCCAATGACTTCTCTGCTGGAGGGCCTAGGAGCAGAGATAAGCTATATCATCATCAGGGATAGATATTATGGGGGAAAAGCCAAGCTAGAGAGGATACTTAAGTTCTATAATGAGAAACTCAGTCATATAGATATACAAGAATCCCCCTCGAACGATGAAATAATCAGACTGACAAATGAAAATGATCTAGACCTTGTAATCGGATCAGCTAGCGACATATCGATTGTCAAGAGGAAGACAGACGCGAAAACTATGACATTCGGTTTTCCATCTTATGGGAAGCATTATACAGATGAAGAAAGTCCGTTTTTGGGTTTTGAAGGATACAAAAACTTTACAGGAGAGATTAGTGATATATTAAATGGAAAGGATCAACGATGAAAGATGCATATATACTGATGTTGATGGACTGTAATCAGGACTGTATGTTCTGTTCACTGCCGAAAAAAGGCGAGTATCTATCATACGAAGATTTGAAGAAGAAGATTGACAGGTACCATAAAGAAAGTTATGATCAGGTTACATTGACGGGCGGGGAACCTACGCTGCACCCTGACCTCTTGAGGACAATAAGATATGTGAAATCCAAAGGGATGGAAGTAAGGATGATAACCAATGGATCCAATCTCAACAAAAAGATGATTGATGATATTGTTGGTGCAGGCATTGATTATTTTGCATTATCTGTACATACTTTTGATCAGGAGAAAGCAAAGAAGATAAGTGATTACGAAGACTACAGCATAAAAGCTATATTTGAAAGTATAGAATACATCCTGAACAAGACTGCAGTACCTTTGTATATGAACATAACAGTCACGAAGATGAACTATAAGGAATTGCCTTCGATGTGTACCTATATCTCAAGCAACTTCAAGAAGATCCATATGGTAAATTTCAATTATGTAGATATCTTCGGGAATGTCACAGGGAAAGGTAATGTAGATAAGGTAGGAATTGAATATTACAGATCTGAGTTATATCTGAGAAAAGCATTCGGTATCCTTAAGAAGAATAAGATAAACTTCAGGGTGGAGAGAGTGCCGTTATGTTATCTTGTTGGTTTTGAAGAATTTTCCAGTGATTTCAATAGGATCATGGAAATAGAGAAACCAAAAACCGATTTCGTTGATAAGAGAATATCAGAGACCAGTCCGGATGATTTTATCAAGGCAGAACAATGCAGATTCTGTAAATATAGCAAATTCTGCTTCGGGATGAATAAGAACTATGTCAGGACATATGGGACTAAAGAGATATATCCCATATTTCATAAATTGCCGAAAGAGAAATATGATAGATCATAAGGAATCATTAACGCTCTTATATTTGAGATATACAGAATCAAAGCCCGCGCATCTGTCTTGGAATTTACAATAATCACAGTCTCTTATCCTTACCCTGTAAAGAGAATTGTGGATGAATGATATATAATCGGCGATACTGCGACCAGAATTATCAGTAAAATAGGCCAAGGGAAGATCTGTGAGGAATTCATGTGGTTCTATATTATGTGAGTTCCGCTCGAGAAATGTGTCAGAGAACACACACATAGGAAAATCTACAATCTTGAATGCGACGTTATTGTCATTACATTTAGAGATTGCCTCAGAGAAAATTTCCTCTACAGATGATAAGTCATAGAATATCTTATCCTTGTCTACCAATGTAACACCATGGTCCCAACTGACCTCTTTCTCCACATGATTATATAGCGGGAGATACTTGAATACTATCATGTTCGCACCGTGTGATATAGCTTTCTCAACAAGAAAAGCCAGATGTGACAAGCTTCTTCTTGAAATCATAATGTTTGCACAGATGGAAAGACGACCAGAGAACTTCTCCATCTTATCGAAAACTTCCAACGGACCAAAAGAACGCTGATTCATCCCCTGGAGAGAAAGTTGTGTGGGTTGGATGTCAAATGCCAAAAAAGTTTTTTGCCTCTCTCCTTCATCCAACATAGCAAGAACAGAAGAGAGCTCATCTTTAGGATTCAGGAGTCCAAGTCGCCCATAATTTGCCTTGCTTTTGCGAAGAGTCTCTAATACCTCCACAGGTTTATCAACATCAATCAAGATATCATCAAACATGAATTCCAGCGACTTCAATATGCTCAGTGTTTTGTCAGATGAAGAATTCACCCTAAGATTCACAGGAAGCGCCCGGGGATTATCTTTCTTCATTCGTTCCTCAATAGCTTCAATGTTCTTACAAATATCTTCAAACCTGCAGAATTCACATCGTTGCCCTTTGCATATGAAAGGAACAGAATTGAAATCTTTAGCGACAGAGATGGCCATCTCCACTAATTTTTCCTCTCCCTCTTTGAAAAACTCATACCCACCCATATATTTCATTGGAACCCTTAGTACCCAGCATACTATTTTATTATCTCGGCAATAACGAAGAGCTTCTTTGAGATAAGGTTCCACATCCGAATATTTAGGCATGACATTTGAATGATTTAGTTTGGCATTACCCTGAAGAGTAGGACCTATCAGATCAATATCACAGACAAGCCCGAAATCAGCATGTATCATCTTGACAATCTCAGGAAGTTGCGTATAATTCTGTTCAAAAATGCCCACATCAACACTTATTATAATGCCTTCAGCCTTCAAGTTCTTTATTGCCTTGCTGATCTGCGAAAAGGCTCCTGG
Organism: Candidatus Woesearchaeota archaeon; assembly: GCA_046546115.1. GTDB lineage: Archaea > Nanobdellota > Nanobdellia > Woesearchaeales > CAZJJJ01 > CAZJJJ01. Next base: position 4,279 of record JBKGYM010000017.1, on the reverse strand, counting down.
CACATTCACAAGAAAATCGTGTGTCTTAGCATCCTTCCCGTGGATAGATAATGTCACCTCAGTAAGACCCGATATTGCTGCAGATCTTGCGAATCTGGAAAGCGAGAACATACGCCCGTTGCTTATTGTCTGGACGTGAGGAATACCTGAACTTTTACAATATTTTACGATCTTTATGTAATCAGGATGCAATGTAGGCTCTCCGCCAGACAGCACTATCTTCTTAAGTCCTGAAGATGCGGCAGCATCAATATCTGTCTTGATATCATCAAATCCCTTATGCTCAGCACCAGGATGATGTCCCTGGAGACAGAACAGACAATTATTGTTACATCTCAATGTGAGTGCCAGATGAGCTCTGTCAGTCTCATCACAGATAGTAGTGGATCTCATGAAACGATCGTATATACGTTCAAAAGACTCAGAATTTTCTTTGATACTTCTCTTTTGAAGTTTATCAGACATGCCAATGAGTCTCAAGCCAAGATATATAAATTTATCTTGGTCGTACATTCATCAAAAACAGAAGAGTTTAGCAACAGTTTTTTAAAATGGACAAGAATACAAAATATACTGATTATCATGAAATATGACAAGAGACTGAAAGAAAAATATGAGACGCTCAAGAGATATGAAGAACATGTGAGAGAACTTAATAAAGAGATTGGTAAAATACAAGAAAGATCTTCAGAGATTGAACTGATAATACAATCTCTGGAAACGTTGAAATCTTCATCTAAAGATAAAGATGCATTATTCCCTCTCTCAAATGGAATATTCATCAGAGGCCGATTGAATGATGATGACAAGGTCCTCATGAATGTAGGGAATAATACTGTCGTCGAGAAGAAAATAGACGAAGCTAAGGAGATGCTTAGTGAACAATTGAAAGAACTTGAAGAATATAATGAAGATATCATAAACAACATGGCAAAGATTGACGAAAAAGCCTATGCGATCCAGGAAGAGATATTCGGCATCAGAGATGATAAAGCGATTGACCAGGGTGAACAGTCCAATGAACATAGATGAAGAAAAAGAAGATGAAAGACTTGAAGAGAAAAAGACAGAAATCCTAAGATTATGCAGTGAGCGTCCAAGCACAACAGAAGAGCTCTGTGATATGGTAGATGAAACATACACAAAGACAATGAAAATATTAAGTTATTTAGAAGAAAAGGGACTAATCAAAGAGACTGATAACAAATTTATGACCACAAAAGAAGGTGAACATCATATATCTCCATGAGGACATGATGACTTTGACAGGCATTTGATCTGGTTTTAATTTCTATCCATTATCGTATTATTGTGACGATGTATCTCTTCAGAACAATCACTTAGATTCCCTGAGACCTCCACTAATCTATCGAGATATCCGGAAGCCTCCTCAGTTACAGTCTCACTGTTCAGATAATATTCTGCCTGAAAAAGGTAATAATATGAATAACATGTTTGAGGTTCCAGTTCGAGTGTCTCCAGAGCAATCTCTTTCGTTTTTGAGAGATTACCCGTCACAGAAAACTTAGCCACATGTGTGTAACATTCTGTACTTGGGTCAAGTTCCAACGCTTTCATTGCCATATCTTCAGCAAGGTCGTCTTCACCTTGTTCAAAATATATGCTCGATAATATGCCGTATGCTCGAGCAGTAGTCTGGGAATGATTTTTCCGCATTTCTAGCTCTTCATCATTAATGAAGTCAAGGTAATCTTTAATAATCTCTTCTGCTTCTGCATATTCCCCTTCATAGAAATAATAATTAAAGAGCAAACTATATGCACCCAGGTTCTGGTTATATTCCAGACTCTTGAGAGCAGCAGACTCCATCTTCTCCGGCTTATTCTGTTCCTTATATGCACCAGCCAGATAAAAATAAGAGTCAGCAGAAGGATCATAATCAATGCTCTTGAGAGCATAGTCAACCGAAGTTTCATAATCACCATCTTCAAGATAATATTCTGACATTGTAACGTAAGACTCTGACAAAAATTGCGAAGTCACTTCAGAAGAATCAAGTCTGGAAAGCTCTTTCAACATATTATGCGCCCGATCATAGTCTCCATCATTAATCATCCTGTCAATGTCAGAATAAACAAACTCCGGCACATCTTGACTAGATGGAACTATCACAAAATATCCTACAACAAACAAGACAAAGACTATAGGGAGCAGGAATAATTTCCAATGCATAAAACAATCACACTTTCGCAGATTTATAAAAATAAGTCACTACTTTACGATGGTTTGCATGTGGCGACAGCTATGAAATAAGTTATGAAGTTTCATCAGAAGATTCAAACTTTCTCAGGATAGAATCAAGGTCAGTTGAGACTGTCAAAGATTCTTCTTCTAGTCCAATGCTTTCAGTAGAATTGAGGACGACAATCGAATGGGAGTCTTCTCCAGTGCCCACACCGGTGTATGGTTGTGTATCTTTCTTGATTGCCCCTTCTATCTTAGACGCTAATGTTTCAATATAATCATCATGAAAATTATCAGTATATAACAACTGGTATGATACATTCTCCTCGTTTATATCTCTTTGAGTGATATTCCAAAAACCATACAATCCTTTCTCCAGTAGTCGCTCATAATCATCATATGGTAGCTCCCACATTATGAACCCATGTAGTTCTCCGTATTCAAAGCCTTCGCTGAAGAGGATCTCCATGGGAGATTGTTCTAAAGCTGATAAATTAAGAAGAACTACGATATTATCCTTGAATACCTGTTTGAGATTGTCACTTAATTCTTCAGATATATGTATCTCAGGTAATGCTCTCTCATCAAATAACATACCTGAAGGATGGTCAAGAAATCCATCATGCCTAGAAAGATCAACTTCATAATTAAGAGTGTCCTTAGATGTGATGTGGTCTGTTTGCAGAGTCTTGAAAAATCGGCTTTGTGTCATATATCTCTTTTCAGAGAGATAAGTGTCGAGCCCGCCATCTCCCACTTCTAAATGAAGCCAAGGCTTCAAATCATCACTGATAGCAACAGATACATCAAGCTTATCATCATTCAATCTTTGAACATTGATATAGACTGAAGGAGGTGAATTTTTTGGAACCTCTACAGGAGAAACCTCCTCCGTTCCTGTGAGCAAGCAAAGACTAGAGAGAAAAACCAATACCAAGAAGGAAACAATCAAGACAGATGACAATGAACTCATAGATTATCAATATGAAGCATATATATAAATATTATCTCTGTCAAGAGACAAATGAGGGGAACAAAAGCCATTGTTCTCATGTTGTTAGAGAGGAGAGCGCAATTTCTCTGAAGAGTTTTCTGAATAATACCAAAATTACTTAAAATGAGAAAACTCAACGTGCATGATGGTAAAAACATCCACTATAAACATTACTGATGACAAAAAAAAGTACAATAATACAACAGTTATAATACCCACATTAAACGAAAGAAAGAACATTGGAGAATTGTTAGAGATTATTGCTTCGAGCTATCCTGGAATTAAAGTGATTGTAGCAGATGATAATTCAAAGGATGGCACACAAGAGATTGTTTCAGGTATATCAGAGAAGAACAGAGATATAAAGCTCCTTGAAAGAAAAAGTGGACCAAAGGGATTGACTGCCAGTGTCATCCGTGCATTCAAGGAATCGCAGACAAAGTATACTCTTGTGATTGATGGTGACTTACAGCACCCACCAGAGAAGATAAAAGAGATTGTCAAGGCACTAGGCAGATATTATATTGTTGTTGGTAGGAGGCGCTCTGTGGCTGACTGGAGGCTGGATAGGCGCATCATGTCATCTGTAGCGACAATGTTGGCAAAATCAAGATTGATGTTCAAGAAGACAAGATGCAATGATATCATGTCAGGATTCTTTGGCATGAAGACAGATATATTCAAAGAAAGCCTGGAAAGATCAGAAGATAGCTATGAGCATGAGGGATACAAAGTTCTTTTCGATTTCTTGAAACAGAACAAGAAGAGACTCTCACTGAAAGAGATTGATTATGATTTTGGTATGAGGCATAACGGAGATTCAAAGATAGGTATAAGACAGATAAAAGCTTTTCTCAGATCCTTATTCAAATAGAAAAATAATACTAATCTGAATCATCTAATAAGAATCAATATGATCACCATAACTCTCATGACTAGCATGTGCTGATGATTCACTGTGACAACATTTATAAAAAATTTAAAAATATATCAGATTGTTTAAATCTATGGCTATAGGCAACCCTGGTTCAAGAAGAAGGTTTCTGATTTTCTCTCCCAAGAGGATGGGAGAATAACAAA